>NZ_SOHG01000026.1:0-144012 GCF_004403155.1 Cryobacterium sp. Hh7
ACCACGGCGGCCCGGGCACCAAGCCCGGGCCGCTACCACCTCGTCAGAACTTTGCTACCAATTACCTGGACTGGCGCTACCATCAAGCGCTACTCGCCAATGGCCAGGATCAAACGGCAACTCAAGGTGGAAAAGGTGAACGGCGTGTGGAAAATCAACGGCACGACCTGGGCTGACGTTACTGCCTCCCGCTTCACCAAGCTGTTCGGCAATCCGCAGCCCTACGATGTGGAGCAATGGACCATCACGAATGGCTCAGGTGGCTGGTTCCACCCGGTGCACATTCACCTGATCGATGCCAAGATCATCGGCCGAAACACCAACGGCGGGAAGCCGTTCGTCTGGGAAAATGGGCCGAAGGACGTCTTCTACGTCGGCGAGAACGAGTCGATCACGGCGCTCATGCAGTTCGACACCGGGCCGGAGGCCGGCGGCCGCTACATGATTCACTGCCACAACCTGGTGCACGAGGACCATGACATGATGGTGCAATTCGCGGTGGGAGACTCCCGGGTGAACGACCCGATCTACTCCGATCCCGCCTATTGGGACACGATGCCGATGAATGCCTACCCGCCGGTGTACCTGCCGGGGCTGCCAGCCGGCACCTGATGGTTCACGCGACCCGTCCGACCCCGGCGGTGCGGCTGCTCGCTCTGCTCAGCGCTGGTTTACTGGCGGCTGGAGTGCTGAGTGGCTGCACCGCTTGGGCCTCGGCCTCGGCCCCGCCTGGCACGACCAGCACCTCGACTACGCCAGCCGCGGCATCCGCTTCACGCAGCGAAATTGGCAATAGCCGACCCCTGGTCAACTACGACGGACCACTGGTGCAACGCCGGGTCGTACTCGCGATACATACGAGAGCGGATGCCGATCTGCCCACGTTACGCGCCGGCGTGGACCAGCGTGCCGACGGTGCCGACCTCAGGCTCGCCGAGATTTCCCCCGATGTGTTGCCGGCCGGGGTGCTGGAGCAGGCCGTGCCCCAGCTGACCCTGCTGCTGCCGGCGGGGTCGACCGAAGACGACGCGCGCGGCCTTATCGATGCATCGACGGCCACCCAACCCGCGCAGTACTTCGTGCTGACCGTTCTGGTGCACGATCTCGTCTTCGAGGTGGACGCGACCGACCCGGGGGCGTTGGCCGATGCTATTGCGCGTGAAGGCATCCTCTCTGATACTCTGGGAAACTACGAGACCACGGCTGGCACCGACACCTTGGGCGTGAGCTACCTCGGGACACTATTGGGCGACGAAATGGTGGATTCCGTGCGCAGCGCGATGGCACGCCCGGCCGGCACCACACCCCGGCGGGTGGCTGTCCTGGCCGGCACGCCCGGCGGGACGGGCGTTGACGTCGCCGCCGAACCGATCCCACAGCCGGTGGTCTTGGCTGGCGGAACCTCGCACGAGGTGGTGAGCGATGCGCCGGTGGCCGAGGCCGAGGTTGACGCGACACCGTTGGGACCGTGGCTGGCCTACTGGATCGGACTCGCGGTGGTGCTGGGCGTGACGGTGCTGCTCGCCGGTTGGAGTCTGGTGCGGCGGCGGCGCAGGCTTCGGGCTAGCGCGTTCGAACCGGAACGACCCGATCCAGAGTCGCCATGACGGAGGTGCCGCCGCCCACCCAGGAGCGGACCTCGAGGGTACCGCCGGCGACCTCGATGGTGTCGCGCATGATGCGCAGACCCATGTGATTCTCGGGTGCGTCCGCGGCCACGTCGAAGCCGCAGCCGTTGTCATGGATGAGCAGGATGGTGCGATCGGTATCTTGCATGAGCGTCAGCTCGACGGTGCCGGCCTTGGCATGTTTCACGGTGTTGGCGAGCACCTCGCGGGCCACCCGATAGAACATCGCCGAGCGGTCCCGGTCGAGATCGCAGTCGGGGGGAATATGCAGTTTGACCTCGATGTCGTGCTCGAGCAGCGGGGCGGCCAGCCGGGTGAGGGCGGCCGGCAGTCCGAGTTCGGCCAGATCGGGTGGGTAGAGCTCGGTCGTCATAGCGCGCAGGGTGCGCACGTTCTTTTGCAGGATGGCCTTGGCCTGGCCGAAGAGCGCCCGATTCTCGGGGGTGGAATGCATTTCCTCGGCTTCGAGGGCGTAGGACAGGCCGGCCAGATCTTGAATGACTTCGTCGTGCAGATCACGGGCAATGCGCTGGCGTTCCAGGTCGGAGGCGTCGATCGCGTGCTGCAGGAGGCGGCGTTTCGTTGACTGGTGACCCTGGATGCGCCGGGCCAGCTGGATCGCCGGCACGAGCTGGGCCATTTGAAGGGCTCCAAGGGACAGCAGGAAGGTGGGAATCAGCCCGACCACGAGTGCGTTTTGCTCGTCACGGACCCCGTCGTCATTGAAGTACGCCTCCAAAATTACGACCTGACCGTTGGCCGCCGTGGTGCGCACGTGCACCTCGACCAATTCGCCGGCCTGGGACTCGTGCACGTCGTCGGCGCCGTCCTGCACGCCGAGGTTTGCATGCCCCTTGCCTCCGGCCAGGAGTTCAGGGGCAAAGCTCGGCAGGTCGAAGACCTGGCCGATCAGGGACGGAAGGTCGGAGTACACGATTCGCCCCCCGGAGTCCCAGACCTTGATGCGCACAATCGATCCGTCGGAGATGCGGGGAGCCAGGCGGTCGTCCAGTTGACGGGTCGATCCGGGCAACCCCGCGAGGAGGTCGTCGGTAATGAGCGGTCCGATGGAATAGTCGGCGAGGCGTTGAGCCTGTTGGATGGCGTTGTCCATGGCGTTGCTCTTGGATTCAGCGCGGACCCAGAGTGCGGCCGGTACGGCGATGATCATCATGGCGATGACGCCGACGGTGATGAACCGGCCCACCGCCGAGCGCACCTCGGAACGTTCGTCCGACCGGGTTCGGTCGAGGCGGCTGGGCTTCGCCGCCGAGTTAGACATGCTGGGCGGGAACCAAACCCAGGCGAGTGGCGATCACGACGGCTTCGAGCTGGGAGTGTGCGCCAAGCTTGCCGAGGATGGACTTGACGTAACCCCGGCAGGTGTTCTCCGAGATGCCGAGGGTCTTGGCGTTGGCCCGCACGTCGGAACCCTCCCCCATGAGGCGGAGCACCGCGAGCTCGCGCTTGGTCAGCTCGGGAAACGGAACCTCCTCGTTGTGCTGTCGGCGTCGGGCGCTGAGCAGGCCCACGAGCGACGGATGCACAATGAAACCGCCAATCCGAGCATGGCGGAGCGTGTCGAGCACCGTGGCGAGCGAACCATCCTTGGGCAGGAAGGCGCAGACGCCGATCGCCGCGGCCTGTTCGAGGGCCTCGAGGGCCGGGTCGCCGGTGAGGATCACGATGCGGGTCTGCGGGGCGCGGGCCAGAATAGCGGCGGCCGCGACGAGCCCGCTGCCGTCGGGCAGGTGGTAGTCCATGACGACAACGTCGGGGACCAGCTCCAGACACGCAGCGACGCCGCTTGCGACGTTGTTGGCTGAGCCAACGCTGCACAGGTCGGGCTCGCGGTTAAGGGAACCGGTGAGCAACTCGGCAAAGGTCGTGTGGTCGTCGACGATGAGAATGCGAATCTGTGCAATGGCGGGCGAGTAAAGCGCCGTCCCCTGAATGCTGGGTTCAAGGGGGGACATCTGCGTGGTCATCTGCGGCGACCTCTCTGCCCTGTCGCGAGCTGCGTTAGCTCCATAGACCAAATCAGTATCTGCAGAACATGAGATTTTGTCGAGTCCTGTTGTTTTTGTCCCCCATATGGTATGACTCGGGAATCAGGCGCGAGCGACGGCGCGGCGCAGGAATGAGGTGATGACATCAGTGGCCTCTCGGAGGGAATCCGCGACCGGCTCTGGTCGCGGAAGTGTGCTCGGTCGGGGGCGCGAATCGGGTGCTGGCGCTCCCAGCTGTTCGTGCAGCACGAGAAAGGCCGAGAGCACGTCGGCAAGGTCACCGTCTTCGGCGGCCGTCGCGTGCAGCAGACGCAGCTGGGCTGAGCGCAGAACCTGGCCGGGTGCGCAGCCCAGTTCGCTCTGCATGGCATGGCGGCACCGGTCATAGGCCTGCAGGCCCTGGGCGTGGCGCCCGGCAGCCTCCAGCCCGAGGATGAGGGCCGTCCAGGCTCGTTCATTGAGCGGGTCATCGGCAATCGCGAGGGTGGCGAGATCGACGGAATCGTCGATCCGGTGCAGAGCAGCGGCGGTTTCGGACGCCAGAACGCGGGCTACGGTCAGCCGGGACGCGTGCAGGTCACGTGCCTCCGATGCCCACGCTGCGACCAGTTCATCGCAGAGCAGTGGGGCTTCGGCGAGGTCGAGGGCGCGAAGTAAGAAGGGGTAAGCCAGCTCGGGATTGGTTTTCTGGGCTCGTTGCAGCAGATGGTCGAACTGGTCAAGGTCGACATCGACCAGGTCGCGGTCCAACACATAGCCGCCGGTCGTTGTCTGCAACGGCCCGAACTTTCCTGCACCGGGCTGCAGGTGGCGGCGCAGCACGCTGACATAACTTTCCAGGGTGGGCAGGGCTTCGACCGGCGGGTTTGCTCCCCAGAGCAATTCGATCAGGTGGTCTTTCGACACCGGGAGGCCAACGTGTACGAGAAGAATCTCCAGGATCTGGCGCGGTTTCGGTCCGCCGAGTTGGTGGGCGTGCAGAACAACGGGGCCGCGTCGAATGGTCAGGTTGCCGAAGAGTTGAACGTTGAGGTGTGCGAAGGGCGCGCTGGCTGGCTGCACTCGGGTGTCCGATTCCATTGTCATGAAGACCTCCACTGTTGGAATGCGACAATGGTGCCCGTTTGCCCAAGCCCGGGGTAAGCCGCGGGTGGACTAGGGAACTACCCCCAATTTCGGGGACCATTTCAGGAGTTGGTATGGTGCCCGGTTCCGAGGGACAGGCTGGCCCCGTGAGGCCCATCCAGGACGAGGGCAATGACCTGATTGGGGATTTCGAAAACGAGGGTCGCTTGAACGGATGCTCCGCTCTGCTCCGCCGGGTCGACCCAGAGCGCGGCGGACCGCGCGCCGAGTCCGGATAGGGAGTAGTCGGCGGCGCGAAAGGCGAGGCCGGAGGCATCCGTTACGGTCAGTTCGAGCAGAATGCGCACGCGGTGGGCCCCGGGCTGCACCGGGCTGGAGAGCAGATCGGCGGCGGTCGCCGGCACCCAGCCATCACGAGCCAGGCGATGGCCAATGGGATCAGAATTTTGCGGCGGCGTTGGAACAGGGAGCTCATCCAGCAGGGCCACGGCGAAGCTGCCCGGGTCATGATCTCGTGCCCGGTGTGCACGGCGAGGGTGTCCAGGTTGACCAGAACAGCGCCGGCCTTGGCAGCGAATTCGGCCGATTCCTCCGTGTTGTCGACCATCGCCGGCGCAGCCCCAACCGCGAGCAGCACGTTGGCGGTGAAGCCGGCGACGACGGTAATCGTAAGCCACTGCACGAGCGGATGGTGCCGGCGGAGTGCCGCCAGCACGCGAATGGCCTAACCAGCGGATGCCGGGGCGACCGTGGGAGTGTCGGTGGGCATCCGCTCGCCGGAAAGAACCGTCATTAGAGCACCCGCAGCGGTAGATAGACCGAGCTGCCCAGACGGGTGAACTCGGCCGACTTCTCGGCCATTCCCGCCTCGATGGCCTCGAGACTGGTGAGGCCGTTCTCTTCGGCGTACACCCGAACATCCGCTGAAATACGCATGGAACAGAACTTGGGACCGCACATGCTGCAGAAGTGGGCGGCCTTGGCGGGGCCGGCCGGCAGCGTCTCGTCGTGAAAGCTCTGCGCGGTGTCCGGGTCGAGCGAGAGCGCGAACTGGTCGGTCCAACGAAATTCGAACCGGGCCCGACTGAGGGCGTCGTCGCGTTCCTGGGCGCGCGGATGCTGTTTGGCCAGGTCGGCGGAGTGCGCGGCGATCTTGTAGGTGATCACGCCGGTTTTCACGTCGTCGCGGTTGGGCAGGCCGAGGTGTTCCTTGGGCGTGACGTAGCAGAGCATGGCGGTGCCGGCCTGGGCGATGATGGCCGCGCCGATCGCGCTCGTGATGTGGTCGTAGGCCGGTGCGATATCGGTGGCGAGCGGGCCGAGCGTGTAGAACGGGGCCTCCTCGCAGAGTTCCTCTTCGAGCGCCACGTTTTCGACGATCTTGTGCATCGGAACGTGGCCGGGGCCCTCGATCATCACCTGCACTCCGTAGGACTTCGCGACCTTCGTCAGCTCACCGAGGGTGCGCAGCTCCGCGAACTGGGCCTCGTCGTTGGCGTCGGCGATCGAGCCGGGGCGCAGGCCGTCGCCGAGCGAGAAGGTCACGTCGTAGCGGCGCAGAATCTCGCACAGCTCCACGAAGTGGGTGTAGAGAAAGCTCTCCTGGTGGTGCGCGAGGCACCAGGCGGCCATGATCGAGCCGCCGCGCGAGACGATTCCGGTCACCCGGTTGGCGGTCAGCGGCACGTAGCGCAGCAGCACGCCGGCGTGCACGGTCATGTAGTCGACGCCCTGCTCGCACTGCTCGATCACGGTGTCGCGGTAGATCTCCCAGGTGAGCAGCGACGGGTCGCCGTTGACCTTTTCAACGGCCTGGTAGAGCGGAACGGTGCCCACCGGAATGGGCGAGTTGCGCATGATCCACTCTCGAGTGAGGTGAATGTCCTTGCCGGTGGAGAGATCCATCAGGGTGTCGGCGCCCCAGCGGGCCGCCCAGACCATCTTCTCGACCTCTTCGGCGATCGACGAGGTCACCGCCGAGTTGCCGATGTTCGCGTTGATCTTCACGGTGAAGGCCTTGCCGATAATCATCGGCTCGCTCTCCGGATGCTTGTGGTTGGCCGGAATGACGGCCCGGCCTCGCGCCACCTCGTCGCGGACGAGCTCGACCGAGACGCCCTCGCGTGCGGCGATGTAGGCCATCTCCGGCGTGACAATGCCGGCGCGGGCCCAGACCAGCTGGGTGGCAGCGCCATCGACGGGCAGCGGATGCTCCCACCCGGCCCGAGTCTGCGGCAGCCCCTTCTCGAGATCGATTGTGGCCGTCTCGTCGGTGTACGGGCCGGACGTGTCGTACAGGTCGAAGTGTTCGCCGTTGCTGAGGTTCACCCTGCGAACGGGAACTTCGAGCCCGGGCCAGTCCTTTACCGGTTCGTAGCGTTTGCTGCTGCCCTGGATCGGGCCCGTTGTGACGGTTTCGGACATAGTTGTGTCGTCAATTGTGCGCATGTTCTCGAACTTCCTACGCCGGCATTACCCGGACAGGTTCAACGGTCGACGGCCCTGGCCGTCCTCTCAGCTCGCTGGTGCGCGCTCCCGTGGTTGGTGTGTCTTCTGACTCCTTCACCCTAGCGCTGGTTGCGCGCTCGGGTCCTACCGGGGTCGCGGTCACCGCGCCCGTTGGGGGTCATCGCGCCGGGCATCGCTGGCGCGATGACCGGGAGCTGGCGCCCGAGCCTGCGGCGGGCCAGGCATAGCTGGCGCTGGGCATCCGCTTAGCGAGCGAGTGCGGCCAGCTCGGCGCGGGTCGAGGCGCCGACCTTGCGCAGCAGGTTGGCCACGTGAAACTTCACTGTGTTCTCGCTGATGGTCAGGGCCTGTGCGATGGCCTTGTTGCGCGCCCCAGAGGCGACGAGTTCGAGCACGCCGCGTTCGCGTGGGCTGAGGCCCCAGGCCGCGGCGGCGGTGACGGATGCCGTGGGCGCGTCGAGCGGCAGCGACACGGCCATCTCGGAGCCCCAGCCGGCGGTGGCCTCGACGTTAAGGGTGCCGCTGAGCGCGACGACGCGGGCGGCAAGCTGGCGCACGCTCGGAACCTCGGCATCGAGGTTGCCCGGACCGTCGTCCCGAATGTGGATGAGCAGGTTACTTCCGTCGCAGTCCCACTGCACGCGCACCCGCGCGACCCCGGCCTGTTCGACGAGGGCGAGTACGGCGCCGCGCACAATGGCGCGGGCTTCGTGGGCGACCTCGCCGGGCAATGCCCGACCGTTCACCGGCGGCTCGATGAACTGCACGTCGAGGTCGCCGAAGCGCACGAGCGGTCGCAGGTCGTTCCTGAGGCGTTCGAAGGCGCGGGCGACGGGTTCCTCGGTGAGACTGCGATCGAGGTCGCTCACCGCGCGCAGGGCGACCATCGCGGCGGCGGCGAGTTCGGTGGCCTTCTGTCGGGCGGCGGTGTCACTCGTGCTGCCGGAGCGCAGGACAGCGAGCAGGGATTCCAGCGTGGTGGCGTGTGCGTCCGTGAGGTCGGCGATGAGTTTGGAGCGTTCGGCGGCTGCGCTGCGCGCTGTTTGAACCGGGGAGTTTGCGGGGAGCGTCGAGCGTTTTGCGGTCGTGGCGGATGACGCGGCCGGTTCGGCAGCTCCGGTAGCAGCATCAGACCGGAGGGCGGCGGCCGTGCTGCGGGCAGCGGCTTCAGTGGCGGTGGCGCGCACGCCGGGGTTAGATGGAGCGGAAGTCATGCCCCCAGCCTACCCGGGCCATCCTCGGAGCCCACCCAGAGCCATCCGTTTGGGTAGGAAAACCGCTCGTTTGGCGGGCAGCATTCCCACTCGAAGGAGTGGACCATTGAATCATGACCGAAACGACAACCACCCCACTGGCAGCGGATGCCCTCGGCCTCATTTTCGCCGAGAACGGCCGCGTCGTCGAGGCGCTGCGATCGGCATCCGCTTCAGTACTGGATGAGGCAGCAACCCTGCTCGCCGCGGCGCCCCGGGTGTTTGTGCTCGGTGCTGGCCGCTCCGGGCTGGCACTGAAGATGACCGCGATGCGACTCATGCACCTCGGCCTCGACGTGCACGTGGTGGGCGAGGTGACCAGCCCGGCGATTGTGTCGGGCGACGTGCTGCTGGTGGCGAGCGGATCCGGTACGACGGGCGCCATTGTGCGTGCCGCCGAGACGGCTCACGGCGTGGGGGCGAGCATTCTTGCGCTGACCACGGCGCCCGAGTCGCCGCTCGGGCGGCTCGCCGCGGTGACCGTGGTCATTCCCGCGGCTGCCAAGCAGGACCACGCCGGGCAGGTGTCGGCCCAGTATTCGGGCGGCCTGTTCGAGCAGTCGGTGTTGTTCGTCGGCGACGCCCTGTTTCACACGCTCTGGAAGGCGAGCGGTTCCACGGCCGAACAGCTCTGGCCGCGTCACGCCAACCTCGAGTAATACCGACCGGGCCCGGGCCCGGTCGCAAGAAACACGTACCCCAACAGAAAGAAGAACCCCCATGAAGCTTCAGGTAGCTATGGACGTACTGACCACCGAAGCGGCGCTCACGCTGGCTGCTCAGGTTGCACCGCACGTCGACATCATCGAGCTCGGCACCCCGCTGATCAAGGCAGAAGGCCTGCGCGCCGTCACCGCGATCAAGAACGCGCACCCCGACAAGATCGTCTTTGCCGACCTCAAGACGATGGATGCCGGCGAGCTCGAAGCCGACATCGCCTTCGCCGCCGGTGCAGACCTCGTCACCGTGCTCGGCACGGCCGGGGACAGCACCATTATCGGAGCCGTCGCCGCCGCGACCAAGCACGGCAAGGGCATCGTCGTTGACCTCATCGGCGTTGCCGACAAGGTCACCCGCGCCCGCGAGGTCACCGCGCTCGGTGCCCAGTTCGTCGAGATGCACGCTGGACTCGACGAGCAGGCCGAGCCCGGCTTCTCGCTCGCCACACTGCTCAACCAGGGCGAGACCGCCAAGGTTCCGTTCTCCCTTGCCGGCGGCGTGAACCTGTCGACCATCTCTTCGGTGCAGCGCGCCGGGGCAACGGTCGCCGTTGCCGGCGGAGCAATCTACGGCGCCGAAGACCCGGCCGCAGCTGCTGCCGCCCTTCGCGCCGCGATTATCTAGCCCAAGCGCTTGATCTGGTGCCGTCCCGCTTCTGCGGGCGGCACTTTTGCGTTAAGCGGATGTCCCTGCCCGGGTGACGAGAAATCCGACCGGGCCCGGGCCCGGTCAACGGGGGCACTCCTGCACGCATGGGCCCACATGCCGCGCCCCGGCCTGTCGGTGGGCGCAGCTAGGCTGGTGGCGCCCAGACTAGTCGGCGGCATCGTCGCCGCGAGAGGACGCCACCCATGACCAGCAGCCACGCATGAGCAGCACCATTTTCGACCGGGCCCGGCCAGCGGCATCCGTTGTTAAAGCCTCGCTCACGGGAACACGCCAGGGCTCGTTTTGGCTCGAGGAGCTTGAGCCGCGTACCGGCTATCCAGCGCTCACCGGCGACCTGCGCTGCAACCTCGCGATCGTTGGCGGCGGCTACCTCGGACTGTGGAGTGCGGTGCTGGCCAAGCAGCAAAACCCTGATGCGAGGGTGCTTTTGTTGGAGGCGCGCACGGTCGGCTGGGCGGCATCCGGTCGCAATGGCGGCTTCTGCGAGGCGAGCCTGACCCACGGTGACGACAACGGGCGCAGTCGCTGGCCGAAAGAGATCGACCGACTGACCGAACTGGGCAACGAGAACCTCGACGAGATCGAACGAGCGGTGGCTGACCTCGGCATCGACTGCGATTTTGAACGCACTGGATCCATCGACCTCGCCATCGAAGAGCATCAGATTGAGTGGCTGCGCGAAGAGACGATCGGCGAAAACGTGGTGTTTCTCGACGAGTCCGCAGTGCGGGCCGAGGTCGCGTCACCGACCTACCTCGCCGGCGTCTGGCACCGGGGCAGCACCGCCCTCGTGCATCCGGGCAAGCTCGCTGCCGAACTGGCGCGCGTGGCGACCGACCTTGGAGTGGAGATCTTCGAGCACTCGCTCGTGCAGAGCGTGGACACGGCCCGACGTCGGCCGGCCCAGGGCGCCCGGGTAGTGACCACGGGCGGCACCGTGACCGCGCAGAAGGTCGCGCTCGCCACCAATGTCTTTCCCTCGCTGCTCAAACGCAACAAACTCGCGACCGTTCCGGTCTACGACTACGTGCTAATGACCGAACCGCTCGATGCGAGCCAGCTCGCCGCGATCGGCTGGCAGAATCGGCAGGGCCTGAGCGACCTCGCCAACCAGTTTCACTACTACCGGCTGAGCGCCGACAACCGCATTCTGTTTGGCGGCTACGACGCCGTGTACCACTACGGGCGAAAGGTGCGCAGCGGCTACGAGAACCGACCGGAGACCTTCGAGAAGCTCAGCAGCCACTTCTTCACGACGTTTCCGCAGCTGGCCGGCGTGCGCTTCAGCCACAAATGGGCCGGCGCGATCGACACGTCCACGCAGTTCTGTGCCTTCTTCGGGCAGGCTCGCGGCGGGCGCATCAGTTATGCGGCCGGCTTCACCGGCCTCGGTGTTGGTGCCACGCACTTCGCCGCCCAGGTCATGCTGGACCAGCTGGCCGGCCGCAGTACGGAGCGCACTGAACTGGCCATGGTGCGGGGCCGTCCGCTTTCGTTCCCACCGGAGCCGCTCGCATCCGCTGGAATTCAGGCCACGCGCTGGGCACTCAATCGTGCCGACCACAATCGGGGCCGCCGCAACGTGCTGCTCAAGGGGCTCGATGCCGTGGGGCTGGGCTTCGACTCCTAGGGCCTCAGCCGAGCAGCAGCTTGCGGAGCTGGTCGGTCGAGTGCACGACCGCGGTCGCCGCCTCGGCCTCGGCTGGCGAGCCGTAGCCCCACTCCACCAGAATCGCCGGAATGCCATTCGCCTGCGCGCCGATGGCGTCGTAGCTGCGGTCGCCGACCAGGACGGCGCCGCCGGTGTCTACGCCGGTCGCGGCCAGGCGGGCGAGCGCTTCTGCGACGATGTCGGCCTTGTTGCTGCGGGTGTCGTCGGCGGAAGCACCGACGGTGGCCGTGAAGTACTTGGCGAGGTCGAAGTGCGTGAGAATGGCGATCGCGCTGAGCTCGGGCTTGCTGGTGGCCAGGGCGAGCGGAATTCCGGCCGCGTGGATACGTTCGAGCAGGCCGGCGACGCCGGGAAAGACAGCCGTGTCGAGCGCGGCGGCGCCGTGGTACTCGGCGCGGTAGACGGCGATGGCTTCGACGGCTTCGGCGGGGGTCATGCCGGCGTATTCCTGAAAGGCGTCGAACATGGGCGGGCCGACGTAGGCGAGCAGTTGGGCAGCGGAGGGCACCGGTCGGCCGAGCAGCGTAAACGTGCGGGCCAGAGAGCTGGTGATGGCCGGGGCGGAATCCGTGATGGTTCCGTCGAGGTCGAAGAGAATGGCGCTCCAAGTGCGCGTCAATGTTGCGTTCATTCGGCATAGCCTAAGCGCTAAGACAAAAATGTACCCCATTTGCCCACTTTGCTCAGCGTTCCCACGGTTTCGCGAGAAAGTCTCAGCGCACCTCGATTGCAGCACCCGACGCTGCCGTAATTTCTCCCTCGTCATTGACCGTCAAGGAAACGGCCGCGCCGGCAAAACTGAGGCCGGAAACGCTCAGCGGAGTGAGGCTGCTGCGCATCGGTGTCACGCCCAGCACCCCACCGGGCGCATCCGCGTTCAGTCCGAACGCGCTCGCGAGCACCGACACGGCCGAGGCGGCCGACCAGGCCTGGGGGCGGCAGGCGGCCGGATAGGGGATGGGACGGGTCTGGGTCGTCGCCGAGTCTCCGGAGTGCAGTTCGGGCATGCGGTAGTCGAATCCGGCGGCGGCGGCGAGAAGCCCGCTGATCAGGGTATTCGCCTCGGCCGTGAAGCCGTCCCTGGCGAGCCCCTTGATGGCGATCGCGGTGTCGTGGGTCCAGACGCTGCCGCCGTGATAGCTCAGCGGCCAGTACCCGGTCGAATCGGTGCTGAGGGTGCGCAGCCCGAAACCGCTGCTCATTTCGGGGCTGACCAGACGGCGGGCGACGAGCGCACGCTGCTCCGCAGTGAGCAGCCCGGTGCCGAGCAGGTGGCCGAGGTTGCTCGTGACCGTGTCGACCGGGCGTTTGGCGGCGTCGAGGGCGATCGCCGGGTAGGCGCCCTGCGGTGAATCGATCCAGAACGCTTCGTTGAACCTTTCCTGCAGAGCGGATGCCCACAGTCGCCACTCCGCGCCGCCCGGCTCGCCGAAATGGTCGAGCAGGTCTGCGCCGTGCATGGCGGCCTCGAAGGCGTAGGCCTGCACCTCGCAGAGCGCGATCGGGCCCTCGGCGAGGGAGCCGTCGCGCCACTGCACCGAGTCACCCGAGTCCTTCCAGCCCTGGTTCGAGAGGCCATGGCCGGTCTCGTCGGTGTATTCGAGCAGGCCGTCGCCGTCGGCGTCGCCGAAGTCGCGCATCCAACCGAGCGCGGCGGTGAGGTTCGGCAGCAGGGCGCGAACCTCGTCGTCGGGCAGGCCCCATTTCCAGGCGTCGTGCAGCAGGCAGACCCAGAGCGGGGTCGCGTCGACGGTGCCGTAGTAGAGGGGTGGCAGGTGGAGGCCTTCGCCGTGGATTTCGAGGGTGTCGCGGCGTAGCTCGTGCATGATCTTGCCGGGCTGTTCGGCGGTGTCGGGCACGGCTCTAGCTCCCTGCAGGGCGGCGAGCACGCGCAGGGTACCGCCGGCCAGTTCGGTGCCGAGCGGCAGCATCATGCGGGCCGCCCAGATTGAGTCCCGGCCGAACAGCGTGAAGAACCAGGGCGCTCCGGCGGCGAGAAAGACATCGTCGGGGTGCGCGGTGGTGGTCAGGCGCAGGGCGTCGAGGTCGCCGAGCGCTGTGCTGACCCAGCGGCTGAGGCGGTCGTCGGCGGTTTTCACGGCCGGCACGCTCCAGCTCGGCGCGCCTTCGACGCCGCGCACGACTGCTCGAGTGTCGGTGGCGTCGATCGTCCAGCCGACGCGCACCTCGCCGCGGGCCGGCACCGTGACCGGCCAGCGCAACAGCAGCTCGCCGGTGGGCAGTTGGCTGAGAGCGCCGGCCGCCGCGACGAGATTCACGGTCAGCGAGTCGCTCGCCCAGCTGGCGGCCTGACCGTCGGCCAGTGTGATGACGGGCGTCGGCAGCGCCGGCAGCCCGCTCTTGATGTTGTCCATATTGCTGAGGTCGGGGGTGAGCGTGACCTCGACGACCGTCTCGAACGCATCCCGCAGGTCGCTCGCCACCACGATCTGATCGCGAACGCCGGTGATCGTAGCCGTACGGGTGTGCAGCGTGCGCACCCGCGGGTCGGGCATGTGGTCGTCGAGGTGGCGCTGCAGGCTCACGAAGGTGATCGAGTCGGCGCCGTGCGGCACGGTCGCGATGAGCTCGCCGGCTTCGGCCCCGACGCGCACGGCGACGGATGCGACCAGTCGCGTATCCGAGAAGAAGTAGCCGTGGATCGGCGAGTCGCCCATGCTGCCGTCGGCGGAGGACCATGCCTGGGTCGGCGCCCGCAGTACGAGGGTCTCGTTGTGGATGAGCGGCTGGCGCGGGGCGGCGTCCGTGGTGGTGGCAACCGGAATAGCCGGGGAAGATGTGGCGGGTGCGGTCATGGGTGGTCACGACTCCTCATTGATTGGCGTGAGAGAACTTCTGAAAAGTGCGGCTGTTGACTTTTACCGCTCGTCAGGTAACGTAACACCTAGAATTTGATCGATCAAATTTTTTGACAAAGAATATGAACGATCCAAGAATTGCGCAGATCATCCTCACCGCCGAGACCCGAAGGAGCCCCCGTGAGACAGCCCACCGTCGAAGATGTGGCCCGCATCGCCCAGGTCTCGCGCCAGACCGTCTCGAACGTGCTCAACTCCCCGGCCATCGTGAAGCTGGCCACTCGCACCCGGGTCCAGGCCGCCATCGCCGAGCTCGGCTACCGGCCCAACCTATCGGCCAGGCGGCTGCGGCAGCAGAAGTCGGCGACCCTCGGCATCCGCCTCGACCCGATGATGAACGGCATCTCGGGCGCCGTGCTCGACCGTTTTCTGCACGCGCTGACCGAGCAGGCGGATGCCCGTGGCCTGCGCATTCTGCTCTTCACCGCCGCCACCCCTGAAGAGGAGATCGAGCAGATCCGCCGCCTGCGGGAGGCCGCCGAGGTCGACGCGTTTGTGCTCACGGCGACGTTCCACGAAGACCCCCGCACCGAGTGGCTGATCGCCAATCGCATTCCCTTCGTGACCTTCGGGCGGCCGTGGGGCATCGACGATATGACCGACCCGCAGCACCTGTGGGTCGACGTCGACGGTCGTCAGGGCGTTTACGACGCCACGATCTCGCTGCTCGATCAGGGCGCCCGGCGCGTCGGCTGGCTCGGCTGGCCGCGCCCGTCGGGCACCGGCGACGACCGCCGCAGCGGCTGGGAAGACGCCATGCGCGAGCGGCTGGGCCTTGGCGAGGCCGAGCTGCGGGCGCTCTGCACCGAGAGCCACGACGGGGTGCCGCAGGCCACGGCCGCGGTCGTGGCTGCTTTGGTCACCGGGCGCTCGGCCGCGCTTGCCGGAAATGTTGCCAAAACCGGGGCATCCGCTGCCGTCGCCGAAGCGGGCGAGGGGCCCGACGACTTCGGCCTCGACGCCCTCGTCTGCGCGAGCGACACGCTCGCCCTGGGAGCGCTCATCGCCACGAGCTCGGCGGGCCTGCGCGACCTGCCCATCATTGGTTTCGACGACACTCCGGTGGCCGCCGCTGTCGGGCTCTCGAGCGTGATGCAGCCCCTCGATGAGGTCGCCGCCGGCGCCCTCGAGCTGCTGCTCGGCCCGACCGGAAATACCGTCGGCGTGCCGAACCTCGCCCCCAACGAGGCCCACCGCCTGATCGCGCCACGGCTCGTCAAGCGGCGGTCAAATCACTTGCCCCTTTCCGAACCGTCACCCTCACTCACCCGCTAAGACCACGCACAACCTCACAACGAAGTCAGGAAGGCATTAATCCGATGTCCAACAACACAGCCATCAAGACGCGGGCGCTGGCAGCAGCCGCCCTCGCCCTCGCAACGACCGCCGCCCTCGCGGGCTGCGCCTCCGGGGGCGACGATGCCGCCGGCCAGACCCTCACGGTCATGATCGGATCCTCCGGCGAGGCGGAAACCGCCGCCGTCGAGGCGGCCACAGCCGCCTGGGCCGCCGACAACGACGCGACCGTTGAGGTCGTCGTCGCGAGCGACCTCAACCAGCAGCTCAGCCAGGGTTTCGCGGGCGACGCCGCTCCCGACCTCTTCTACATGAGCTGGGACCAGTTTCAGACCTACGCGAGCAATGGTTACCTCGATCCCTACGCGGCCGACCTCGCCAACGCCGGCGACTTCTACCCGACCCTCGTCGACACCTTCAGCTACGACGACACCTTCACCTGCGCGCCGAAGGACTTCTCGACCCTCGGCCTGATCGTCAATACCGACCTCTGGGCCGCCGCCGGCCTCACCGAAGCGGATGTCCCCACCGACTGGGCGAGCCTCGCTGCCGTCGCGAAGACCCTCACCACCGACACCCAGGTCGGACTCTCGTTCGGGCTCGAATACGGTCGAGCGGGTGCCTTCATGAACCAGGCCGGTGGCCAGTTGATCAGCGATGACGGCACGACCGTTGACGCGGCCAGCGCCGAGAATATCGCCGGGCTCGAGTACATCCAACAGCTCCACACCGACGGAGTGCTGAAGTTTCCGACCGAGCTCGACGCCGGCTGGTCCGGTGAAGCTCTCGGCGCCGGCAAGGCCGCCATGGTCATTGAAGGCCCGTGGATCAAGGGCATCGCCGCCGACTTCCCCGACACCAAGTACGCCGCCTATGAGCTGCCGGCCGGTCCCGGTGGCCAGTCCACGTTCAGCTTCACCAACTGCTGGGGCATCCCGCAGAACTCTGACACAGCGGATGCCGCCACCTCCCTCGTCGAATTTCTTACCAGCGACCAGGAGCAGCTTGACGCTGCCGCCGCATTCGGCGTGATCCCCTCCACGGAGTCCGCCGCGGCGACCTACGCCGAGACCTACCCCGAGAACGCGTCATTCGTCGAGAGTGCCGACTACGCGGTCAGCCCGGTGAACTTCGCCGGCTCCGCCTCGGCCATCACGGACTTCAACTCGAAGCTCGAGGGCCTGATCGGCGGCGACCCGAAGGCGATCCTCGAATCGTTGCAGACGAGCCTGCAGTCCACCCTCGACGAGGTCAACGGCCAGTAGCCAGCCGGCCCGGTCGGCGGGCGGTCGCGCGACAGTGGCGTCACACCGCCCGCTGACGGGGCCCCCGGCATCACGGTATCAAGGGAGACACCATGGCACGCAGACTGACGGCGGGCGGGCGCAGTGCGCGGGCGCCCCGCGGCATCCGCTCGGGCGAAGCGAAATTCGGCTGGCTGTTCATCAGCCCGGCCGTCATCATCATCGGATTGTTCCTGGTGGTGCCGATTCTGCTGGCGCTCTACGTGAGCTTCAGCAACTGGAACGGGCTCGGCTCGCCGCTCGGCAACTCACGGGTGATCGGCACCGAAAACTACGAAAAAGTGCTGATCGACGACGGATTGAGTAAGAGCGACTTCGGAACCTCGATTCGCAACAACCTCTACTACGTGCTGCTCGTGGTGCCGCTGCAGACCTCGCTCGCGCTGTTCCTCGCGGTGCAGGTCAACCGCCGGGTGCTCAAGGGTCGCGGCCTGTTTCGCACGGCGTTCTACTTTCCCTCGGTGACGAGCTCGATCGCGATCACCTCGATCTTTCTCTTTCTCTTCACCGCCTCGGGCGCCGTGAACTCGGTGCTGCAGTGGTTCGGCATCAACGGGCCGAACTGGTTCAACGACCCGAGCGGCGTCATCCACAACCTGCTTGCCAGCGCCGGGGTCACGAGCGCCCCGGCGGCGCTCGCCGCAGAGGGACCGCTCGGCATCAGCTGGTGGGAGTGGCTGAGCGGGCCATCCGTTGCCATGAGCACGCTGATTATTCTGGCGGTGTTCACGACCTCGGGCACCTTCATGCTGCTCTTCATCGCGGCGCTGCAGAACATCAGCGGCGAGATCGACGAGGCGGCCGTCATGGACGGTGCCGGTGGCCTGCGCAAGTTCTTCTCCGTGACGCTGCCGATGCTCACGCCGACCCTGTTCACGGTGCTGACCCTCGGTCTGATCGGGTCGTGGCAGCTCTTCGACCAGGTCGCCCTGACCGGAGGCGGAGCGCCGGGCAAGACCGTGCTGACGCCGGCTTACCTGGCCTACGACACCTCGTTCACCGAGCTGAAATGGGGCCAGGGCGCGGCGATTTCCTTCATCCTGTTCGTGATCATCGTGGCGCTGACACTGTTCCAACGGTTCGTGCTGCGGGACCGCGATGTGGGCAGGAAGGCCGAGCGCAACCGCATCCGTCGTGATGCCGAACTGAATGCGAGCGCGGCGCGCTCTACCTATAAGGAGAGTGCGAAATGAGCACCCTGACCCCGGAAACCGCAATCCTGGCCGATTCGAACGCCGCGAAGCCCCGACCCGCGCGGGCCGGGCGTCGCGGACTCTCGTCGCGGGCCCGAACCGTGGCCATCATCAGCTATCTCGGCCTCATCATTCTTGCCCTCGTTTATATCTACCCGTTCCTGATCTCGATCGCCGGCAGCTTCAAAACGGATGCCGACGCCACCGCTAACCCGCTGTCGCTGATTCCCGAGACCTGGAGTTTCGCGGCTTATGAGCGACTATTCACCGACGTGCCGCTGCCGCGCTGGGCGATGAACTCGACCATCATCACGCTCTGCGTCACCTTCGGCCGGGTCTTCTTCGACTCGATCGCCGGCTACGCGCTGTCGCGGCTCAAGTTTCGCGGTCGCGGCGTGATCTTCGCGAGTCTCATCGCGATCATGGCCGTGCCCGGAGTGGTGCTGCTGATTCCCCGGTTTTTGATTCTCAAGGAACTCGGCCTGTTCAACAGCTACGCCGGCATGATCCTGCCGCTCGTGGTGGATGCCGCCGGCATCTTCATCATGAAGCAGTTCTTCGAGTCGATTCCGGTCAGCGTCGAGGAAGCCGCGCGCATCGACGGCGCCGGCGTTTTCCGCACCTTCTGGACGATCGTGCTCCCCATGGCCCGGCCGGCCGTAGTGACGCTGTTCATTCTGAGTTTCCAGGGCTCGTGGAACGAGTACGCGCACTTCGTGGTGTCGCGGCAGGACGCCGACCTCAACACCCTGACGACCGGTGTGGCCTCCCTCGTGTCTGGGCAGCTCGGGTCGGGCAACCAGTATCCGCTCGTGCTCGCTTCGGCGCTGCTCATGACCATCCCGGTCGCGGTCATGTTCTTCATCTTCCAGAAACGCATCATGAACACCACCGAGGGCGGCGAGAAAGGTTAGCCTTTTCGTTCCCCCTCACAAAGGAATCCGTATGACGCTGTCTCCGCCCGCCCGCCTGATCTACGGATGCATGGGACTCGGCGGCGACTGGACGCCCGGGCCGGTCACCCCGGCCGCTATCGATCAGGCCGCAGCCGCGGTCGAGGCCGCGCTGTCCATCGGCATAACGGTGTTCGACCACGCCGACATTTACCGCTTTGGCAAGGCGGAGCAGGTGTTCGGTGAGGTTCTGAAACGCTCGTCGGGACTGCGCGATCGCATTGAGATTCAGACGAAGTGCGGCATCCGCTTGGATGCAGAGCACGCTCCCTACGACCTCGGGGCGATCGTGGCGCGGGTTGACGACAGCCTCGCGCGCCTGGGCGTTGACTACGTCGACACGCTGCTGCTGCACCGGCCCGATCCGTTGCTCGAACCCGCCGTTGTCGCCGCGGCGGTGACTGACCTGCACGCCGCCGGAAAAATTCGCGCGCTCGGCGTCTCGAACATGTCGGGGGCGCAGATCGCGTTCCTCCAGCGCGAGATCGACCTGCCGATCGTGGTGAACCAGCTTGAGATGAGCCTGCTCAAGCGTGACTGGGTCGACAGCACGGTGCTGGTCAACCACCCGGACGGCGCCGACAACACCTTCCCGCACGGCACGCTCGAGTACTGCGCGAGCAATGGCGTGCGGCTGCAGGCCTGGGGCGCACTCGCCCAGGGCCGGTATTCCGGGGCGACGGGCACAGCGGCCGAGGAGGCGGCATCCGCTTTGGTGCAGACGCTGGCCGAGGTGAAGAACACGACCCGCGAGGCCATCGTTCTCGGCTGGCTGATGCGGCACCCCGCGCACATCGACCCCGTCCTCGGATCGAGCGATCCGGCGCGCATTCGGGCCTGCGGGGATGCAACCGCGCAGGCAGCGGCGATGACCCGCGACGAGTGGTTCGCGCTGTACCTTGCGGCCCGCGGGCGCCCGCTGCCCTAAAAGAGTTTCGAGGCCGTATCGTCGAGGCCGCGCATGGCGTCATAGTCGAGCAGCAGACAGCGGATGCCGCGATCCTCCGCCAACTTGCGGGCCTGCGGTTTGATCGTCTGCGCGGCAAAAACCCCACTGACCGGCGCCAAATGCGGGTCGCGATTCATGAGTTCGAGGTAGCGCGTGAGCTGTTCCACCCCGTCGATATCACCATTTCGCTTGAGTTCTACCGCGACAGATCGGCCGGCGGCATCCTGCGCGAGGATATCGACCGGCCCGATGGCGGTCATGTACTCGCGGCGCACGAAGGTGAAACCCTCGCCGAGCAGATGAATGTGCTCGGCCAACAGCTTCTGCAGGTGCGACTCCGCGCCGTCCTTGATCAGGCCGGGGTCGATGCCGAGTTCGTGGGCCGAGTCGTGCTGCACGTCGTAGACGCTGACCACGAGTTGGTCGGCGGTCTTGGCGTGGGTGACCGTCCAGAGGGCGGTGATGCCGGCATCCGCTTGATCGCCGTCGGGCTCGGAGATGGCGATCGAGCAGGGTGGGCTCATCCAGTTCAGCGGTTTGTAGGAGCCACCGTCGGAGTGCACGAGCACGCTGCCATCGGACTTGATCATCAGCAGGCGGGTGGCCAGCGGCAGGTGCGCGCTGAGACGCCCGGCATAGTCAACGGAGCATTTCGCAATTACAAGGCGCACTGAACGAGTTTATCCTGGTCGCCTTCGGCCTCTCATCGGCACGGGCCTCGGCGACCGCGCTCACGGGTCGGGCGGCTCAGAAAACTCGCATTGCGATCTCGGCCGGGGCGGCGAGTAGTGCCGCTATCTCGTCGTCGAGTCGCACCAGCGTGATCGAGGCACCGGCCATGTCGAGCGAGGTGCAGTACTCGCCGACATAGTTACGTCCCACGGTCATGCCCAGCGCGGTGAGCCGCTTGTGGATGATCCCGTAGAGAATGTACAGCTCACTGATCGGCGTGCCGCCGAGGCCGTTCACCATCACGGCGACCCGGTCCCCGCTGACGAATGGCAGGTCGGGAACGATCGCGCTGAGCAGCTCGTCTACGATCTCGTCGGCGGGCATCCATTTGGCCCGGCGTCGCCCCGGTTCGCCGTGGATGCCGACGCCGATCTCGATCTCGTCGTCGCCGAGGGCAAACAGGGGTTCCCCCCGGGCGGGAGGAGTGCAGGCCGTCAGCGCGACACCCATGGTGCGGGTGACGGAGTTGACCTTTTCGCCGATGCGCACCAGCTCGTCGAGGTCGGCACCGGACTCCGCCGCGGCTCCAACGGCCTTCATCACGAAGAAGTTGCCGGCGACGCCGCGGCGGCCGACGGTGTAGGTGGAGTCCTGCACCGACACGTCATCGTCGATGAACAGCGTGCGCACCTGGATGCCGTCGGCGCTGGATGCCTCCTCGGCCATCTCGAACGCCATCCGGTCTCCGGTGTAGTTGTTGACCAGGAGCAGCACCCCCTTGTCAGAGGCAAGGAGCTTGGTGGACTCGATAATGAAGTCGATCGGCGGGGCGGCAAAGACGTCTCCAGGGCACGCGCCGTCCAGCATCCCCTTACCGACCGTCATCACGTGGGCTGGCTCATGGCCGGAGCCGGAGCCCTGAATGATGGTGACCTTGTCGTGGTTGGGGGCATCCGCTCGATGGATGAGGTGATATTCGGGAACGTAGCGCAGGGTGTCGGGGTTCGCGAGCGCGATGCCCTCGAGCATCTCGGGAACGAACTGCTGGGGGTCGTTGATGAACTTCTTCATGATGTCTCCACGTCGTTGTCGGGATCGGATGGTTATCGGTGGGCTAGTTGGCCCAGGTTCGGGCGAGGCGCTCGACCAGCACCGCAATGGCGATCGCGCCGGCGTCGGGCGATCCCACGCTGCGCTCGCCGGTGTAGCTCGCGCGCCCGCGCCGGGCCTGGAGCAGGCTCGTGGCTTGTGCGGCCTCCCGAGCGGAGACCGCCATCTTGCCCAGAGCAGTCTTGGCGTCGTCGCCGGCCGCAAATGCGGCCTCGAGCGTGTCGACGGCGGGCACGAAAGCATCGAGCAGGGTTTTGTCACCGACGTCGGACTTACCGCGGTACTTGATCCCTTCGATGGCTGCGCGCAGCGCGGTGATGGTGTCCGCCGGGCTGATCACGTTTCGGCCCTTGAGCGCGGTGCCGGCGCGCAGGAATGCCGTTCCCCAGAGCGGCCCCGACGTTCCCCCGATGGTGCTGGTGATGACGATCGCGATCTTGCTCAGGAACACCCCGGGGTCCGTGCGGTCAACGCCGTCCCAGCCGGAGAGCACAACCTCGAAACCGCGGGCCAGGGAGTAGCCGAAGTCCCCGTCACCGACAACTGAGTCAAGTTCGCCGAAGTATTTTTCGTTGACGAGGGCCTCCTCGGCGATGGAGCGCACCACGAATTCAGTCGCGTTCAGGGAACTGGTCATGATTCTTCCTCCTGGTTGGGGGCGCGCAGCAGCATCGAAAGGTCGCCCAGCGTCACGAAACCGTTCGGCACCACGCCGGCAGGAGAGCCCAGCACGGTTGCGAGTTCGCCATCCGGGTCGCCGAGCGAGGTGACGACGAGGGCGGCACCGTCAAAGTTCTCATCGACGGTGTAACTGCTCACTGTGACGAGGGTGCGCAACCCGGCAGCGCGGGCGGCGCGCAGGCCGTTGTTACTGTCCTCGATGACGATCGCCCCGTCGGTGCTCACGCCGAGGTGCTCCAAGGCATAGGCGTAGATGTCCGGCGCAGGTTTCTTGGCGGCCACGATGTCTCCCGCGAATACCTGGAACTGTGCGGCCAGGGACTCGCCCACCGCGTGGGTCAGCACTGCCCGCACGGAGGGTTCGGCCGAGGTTGAGGCGACCGCGAGCATCCAGCCGGCAGCAGCCGCCTCGGCGACGATCCGGGCGATCCCCGGGCGGGCGGGCAGCGCTCCGACAGCGATCAGGTCGGTGTAAATCTGGGTCTTGCGCCGATGCCAGGTGGCGACGGTTTCTTGTTGCCGGGCCGGATCGGCGGGAAGATGGGCCGCCTGAACGAAGTCCGGCGTGAGCAGGCTCGTAAGGCGTTCCTTGCCACCGCCGATCAGCAACTTCGCGGCGTAATCCTCCTCGCTCCAGTGCACGGGCAGTCCGAACTCCGCGAAGCTGGCGTTGAAGGCGGGCAGGTGTCCGTGGCGTTCGGTGTCGGCGAGTACGCCGTCGCAGTCGAAGATCAGTGCCGGCATCGCTTACCAGGCCTGGCCGGCCGAGCCGAACGTGCGGGCCAGGCCCGTTGTGAGGTCGACGACATCGCCACTCACAGCGCGAAAAAGCGTCGGCGGGTCCCATTTGTCGGCCTCTTCGGCGAACCGCAGGTTAGCCAGGGTGGATTGCAGATAGGTCACCTTGAGGGCGGTAGAGATGTTCACCTTGGAACAGCCGCGCTGGATCAGGTCGTGGAATTGGGCGTCCGTCATTCCGGTGCCGCCGTGCAGGGCGATGGGTATTGGATGCGCCGCCACCAGATCGCTGACCCGGTCGAAGTCCAAAACGGGTTTCGATTTGTAGACGCCGTGGGCGTTGCCGATGGACGGAGCGAAGACATCGACGCCGGTCGCTTCAATGAACGCGAGGGATACGTCAAGGGTCTGCCGCGCCGCGGTCTGATCGGAGCCGACACCGTCTTCGACGCCGGTGATGGATTCAATCTCACCCTCGACATGGGCTCCGTAGCCTCGGGCCTCCTTGACCACCTCAATGGTTTGGCGCTGGTTCTCGGCCACGGGCAGCTGGGACGCGTCGAAGAGCACCGAGTTCCAGCCGATGGCCAGGCACTCGCTGATCACGTCACGGTCGGGGCAGTGGTCGAGGTGCAGGGCGACGGGCACGTCGATGTCGGCGGTCATGGATTGCCACATAGCGAACAGCACCTTCGCGCCGATCGAGCGCACGGTCTTGACCGACGTCTGCACGATGATCGGCGAGCGAACTTCGACTGCGGCAGCCAGCACCCCCTGCATGGTGAGGTCGTTGAACACGTTGACAGCAGGCACGCCGTAGCGTGCATCGAACGCCCGGTCGACGATTTCCTTCAGGGAAACAACTGGCACGACGGCCTCCTTTGGCTTCGTCCCACGTTAAACCGGCACGCGCATCGCGCGCTATCGGGGAGTCCCCCCATTCGCTTTGGGGGAAATCCCTGGTCGTCGTCGGCATCCGTTCAGGAATGATGCGGATGGGCCAGCCCGGCCAGCATTGTGCGGTTGGCTGCTCCCGTCTTCCTGAGGATCGTGCCGACGTGCTTTTCGACGGTTTTTACCGAGATGCCAAGCTCCGTACCGATCTGCTTGTCCCGGAGTCCGCCCTCCACCAGCCGGCGCACCTCCCGCTCGCGGGACGTGAGGAGGGCGGGATCGGCCGGTTCGCCCCACATTTCCAGTAGGGAGCGCGACAGAACAGCATCGCCGGCAACGGCCGAGTCGACCGCTCGCACGAGCGAATGCCCCTCGGTGGATCGGTTCAGGAACCCGCGGGCGCCAGAGTGGGCCGCGCGCCGGATTCGTTCGTCGTGTGGGTCTCCGACCAGGAGCACGACGGCCGTGCCCGGACTGGTGCGAGCCAGCGCCTCGATCAGGTCGGCGCCTGGCAGGTCGACCAGATCGATGTCAGTGACCACGACGTCGGGCTGCAGATACCGTGCCGCAGCGAGGGCGCCGGCAGCGTCGCCGCACTCGGCGATCACCTGGATGCCCGTCCCCTCCTGCGTGAGCAGGTGCACCAAGCCGGCGCGGATCACTGCTCGTTCGTGCATGACGAGCACCCGATGGGGGTGTGTCTCGGTCAGGCGCCCGATCGATACGTGCGTCGGTCTGCACGGATCGTCGCCGCCCGGCAGCCCGAATCTGTGGGCCAGCGCTGCGCGCTCGGACGTGTGAAACTCGGCCAGATTGATGTTGACCTCGATGGCCACGGTGTGCAGACGGAAGTCGGCGATGGCGGCGGCCGCCTGAGCGGCGAAACGTTCGAGTATCCGGGCGTCCTGGCTGGTGAAGAGCCGCTCGGAGGTATTGGCAAAGACCACGCAGGCGCCGATGACCCCGGAAGGAAGCCTGATCGGCACGCCGATGACCGGGCGCTGGTAGCGGGCGTCGTCCCGGCCGAGATGACCGCCCGGCACTTTGGAGTACTCACTGAACACAACGGATCCACCGGCTCGCACGACTGCTCCGGTGACGCCTTCATCCAGTGAGAAGACTTGGCCAGCCCGGCATTCGTCGCCGAGGTCGACCTCTTTGCGGTAGACCTGAGCGGTCTCATCGATAGTGCAGATCGATCCCATGGCGCATCCCAGCAACTGGGCGGCGCGCAGCAGGATCCGTTCCAGCAGAGGTCCGAGCCCCGTATCGCCGGTCGGCCCCGTAGCCAGGAACAGGGCTACTTCATCGCCGGGCTCATCGGTCTGCGATCGAGGGGCATTACGAGGGGTCGGCAGGTGAGTCGGGGTCGGGCCCATCGTCTTCTCGTCTCTGAGTGTGCAAGCCAGCCTGGTTCCGTAGACAGCACTTCACCCTATGGGTCTGTCCCCCCTTGGCGCTAGCGGCGGGTGCTTCGATGTGGCGAGGAACCACACCAGCCGACGTAGCCTTCTGTGCCGTGACTCATGCGGCGTGGGGCCGTGCCGCCGGAGCGGCCAGCCCGGCCAGGACCATCAGCACCAAAACCAGGTACAGGGCGTTGAGGATTCCCCAGGCGTCGCCGAGCAGTCCGAGCACGGGCGGTCCGACCAGAAAAGCACCGTAGCCGATGATGGCGACGGCGCTCACCCGCGCCGCAGCGTTCTTGGTGTCGTCCGCGGCCGCCGACATGCCCACCGGAAAACCGAGCGATGCGCCGATACCCCAGAGGATTGTGCCGACAAAAACGAGCGGGGTGTTCGGCGCGAGGATGAACAGTACGAGCCCCGCGATGCCGATTCCGGCGCAGGCCCGCAGCACGAGCACCCGGCCGAACCGGTCGAGCAGGGGGCCACCGATCACGCGGCCCACGGTCATCGCGGCCACGAACACTCCAAACACGATGGCGCCGTCGGTGTTGCTGAGGCCGTGTCCATCGACGGAGGCGAGGGCCAGCCAGTCGTTCGCCGAACCCTCGGCGAACGTCATGCCGAGCACAATCAGCCCGATCAGCAGCAGTTTGCGATCACGCCAGACGGCGAGGCTGCCCTGCAGGCGCGCGCGCCAGGCGAGGCGCGGGGCATCCGCTTCAGTATCGATTTCGATGGCGGCCGGCAGGAACCGCACGGCCACGAGAACGGTGCCCAGAACGAGTGCCGCCATGACCAGCAGATGCCAGAACACCGAGATCTCCAACGCGGATGCCGCGGCGCCGCCGAGCGCGCCGACCACCGTGCCGAGGCTGAAGCAGGCGTGCATGAGTGGCATGAGAGTGCGGCCGATGGCCCGCTCGGCGGCCGCGCCCTCGACGTTCATCATGACGTCGAGGGATCCCATGCCCATGCCGAACACGGCGAGGGCCGCGAACACGAACGGGGCCGAGGGCGCGAGGCTGACGCCGACGCCCATGAACACGAGTCCGGTCGCCGACAGCGAGATGCTGACCAGCATGGCGCGGCGTGCGCCGAGGCGGGCGAGCAGGCCGGCGGCGATCAGCAGTCCGACGACCGAGCCGGCCGAGAGACCGAAGATGAGGATGCCGACCTGCGCGGTATCGAGCCCCAGGCCGTCGCGGACGGCGGGAACCCGCGCCATCCAGCTGGCCAGGCCCAGTCCGGAGACGAAGAATGCTGCGAACACGGCGTTGCGCCAGCCGATCAGGCCCGAGCGTGTGGCGGCGGTAATCACGGGGGAGTTGGTCATCGGGCTCCTCAAGTGGCGGGCGGGAGGCCTCGACAGCGGGTGGGTGGGAACCTTAACGCTACAACGAGAAGTTCCCACAGAGGGTGGAGACGGCACTGAATGCTCAGGGTGACCTCGCGGCGTGGGGTGGGCCCGCGGCGTGGGGTGGGCCCGCGGCGTGGGGTGGGCCCGCGTGATGCGGCAGATCGACTGCAATTGCGGTGGTTCTCGCTCAGGACCTGCCTGACACCGGCGCATGACGCCGGAAGACACCGCCGATTGGCGTCGCTCAGCGGGTTAGCGTAGCCTTACCTTAGCCAATCAAACCCCTGTCCTTGGAGTCCCATGCGCATCCCGCTCTCCCTCGCCGCCCTCGTTGCCGGCGCCACCGTTCTTGCCCTCGCCGGGTGCACCCAAGCCGCCGAGCCAACGACAGCAGAGGCCACGAGCGACGGAGCCTTCACTCTCTACTCCGGTCGCGACGAAGCGCTCATTCAGCCGCTCATCGACCAGTTCGAAGAGACCAGCGGCATCAGCGTCGAGGTTCGTTACGGCAACACCGCCGAGCTCGGCGCGTTGCTGCTCGAGGAGGGCGACGCCACGCCCGCCCAGGTCTTCCTCGCGCAGGACGCCGGAGCGCTCGGTGCTCTCGCCAACGCCGACCTGTTTGCCACGCTTCCCGCCGAGACGACCGACGCGGTCCCGGTCGGATTCACCTCGACCGACGACACCTGGGTCGGCGTCACCGGCCGGGCCCGCGTGATCGCCTACGACAGCGAGGCGATGAGCGCGGCCGAGGTGCCAACATCCGTTGACGCCTTCACCGACCCGGCGTGGGCCGGAAAATTCGGAATCGCGCCGACCAATGCGAGCTTCCAGGCCTTCGTCACCGCCTACCGCGTGCTGAACGGCGAAGAAGCCGCCGATGAGTGGGTCGCCGCCATTGCTGCGAACAACCCGGTCATCTTCGACAACAACCGCGCAATTCTCGCCGCCGTCAATGACGGTGTGATCGAGGCCGGACTGCTTAATCACTACTACTGGTTTGCCATGGCCGCCGAGACCGGCGAAGAAAACATGCGTGCTCAGCTCTCCTACCCCGAAGCTGGAGACGCTGGATCCATCGTGAACGTGGCCGGGGCCGGCCTGCTGGCCGGAGCAGCCGAAGACGCTGACGCGCTCGAATTCATCGACTACCTGGTCGGCGCGAAGGCGCAGCAGTATTTCGTGGATGAGACATTCGAGTACCCGTTGATCGCTGGCATCGACGCCCCGGCTGGCCTGCCGGCGCTCGACTCGCTGGTCAACCCCGACCTCGACCTCGCCGACCTCGACACCCTCGAAGACACCCAGACCCTGCTCGGCAAGCACGGCCTGATCTAATATTAAAGCAGTGAAGGCGCGGTTGCGGGCTCAGGTCGGCAGCCGCGCCCTACCCTTTACCAAAGCGGATGCCCCGGCGCCTGCCCGGTCTCGGAGCGCCAGCCGCTGCGGAGAGCTGCGCCCGACCCCACCGGTGGCCGCTCCCCGAGCCGCCCGATCACCCGGGCCGCGCGCATGACCGAACTACTGATCCCGCCGCCGGGAACGGCCGCGACCCGCGCGCCAGCCCGGTACCGCTTCGGTGCCCCGCCCTGGCTGCTGGCCGTCGCTGCGCTCTGCGCCGCAACTGCCGCCATCCCGCTGGTCTACCTGGTGGTGCGCACGACCGAGGCCGGTCTGACCGAACTTCTCGATACCCTCGTGCGCCCGCGAGTGCTGCAGCTCACGATCAACACCGCGCTGCTCGCCGCCGCCGTCACCGTGTCCGCTCTCGTGCTCGGCACGATCTGCGCCTGGATCCTCACTCGCATTCGCTTGCCGTTCCAGCGCACCCTCCTGCTGGTCTCGGCGCTGCCGCTCGCGGTGCCGAGCTACCTCGCCGCCTACGGCTGGCTGGTGTGGTTTCCGCACCTTAACGGCTTCTGGGCCAGCTGGTTCGTCATGACCATGGTCTGCACCCCCTACGTGACGCTGCCGGTCGCGGCGGCACTGCGCGGGGCATCCGCTGATCTGGAATTGGTGGCCCGCACCCTGGGTCGCGGTCCGCTGCGGGCGTTTGCGGCGGCGACCTGGCCGCAGATTCGCCCGGCCGCGATTGCCGGCGCGCTGTTGGTCTGCCTCTACTCCCTGAGCGATTTCGGGCTCGTCTCGATGCTGCGGTTGCAGACGCTGACCTGGGGAATCAACGCCGCCTACGGCGCAAGCTTCGACCGTAACCAGGCCGCGCTGCTCGCCCTCGTGCTCGTGGTGCTCGCCCTCGTGGTCGTGGCCGGCGAACGCCGCAGCCGCCGTCAGGTCGCCAGCGTTCCCGGTCGCAGTACCATGCCGGCCCGCGCGCCCGGCCGCAATGGGCCCTTCTACGTTGCAGTGCTCGTTGCCGCGCCGCTGGCCGGGGTCGTGGTTCCCGTGGTCGGGCTGCTCAGCCGGCTGATCGAGGCCGAAACCCTGCGCGCCATCGACGTTCCCCGGCTGCTCGAGGCGGTCGGTTCGACCCTCGGGATCGCCCTCGCCGCCGCCGTGGTCGCCGTGCTCGTGGCGCTGCCGATCGCGGCGCTCGCGGCCCGTTACTCCGGTCGCCTGGTCGCCGTGATCGAGGCCGTTGGGTTTCTCGGCCACGCCCTGCCCGGCATCGTCGTGGGTCTCTCGCTCGTATTCTTCGCGCTCGCCGCGGTTCCGATGTTCTACCAAACCTCCGTCGTGCTCGTCTTTGCCTACGTCGTTCTGTTCATGCCGCGGGCGATCGGCAGCGTGCGCAGCGGCATCGCGGCG
The DNA here is from genome assembly GCF_004403155.1 of Cryobacterium sp. Hh7. NCBI lineage: Bacteria > Bacillati > Actinomycetota > Actinomycetes > Micrococcales > Microbacteriaceae > Cryobacterium > Cryobacterium sp. Hh7. The sequence continues at coordinate 29,708 of NZ_SOHG01000026.1, forward strand.
GTGCCGACGAGCCTCGGCGACGTCTCCCGCATGCTCGGCCTGTCACCGTTTCAGGCCTGGTGGCGGGTCACCGCGCGCCTCGCCCTGCCCGGCATCGCGATCGGTGCACTGCTTGTGGCCATCTCGGCCATGAAAGAATTACCAGCGACGCTGCTGCTGCGGCCGACGGGCGTGTCCACGCTCGCCACCGAGTTGTGGAGTCGCACGGCACTGTTCGAGTTCGGCGCTGCGGCGCCGTACGCTGCGGCGCTCGTGCTCGTGGCGATGGTGCCCGCGGTGCTGCTTAGCGGCATCCGCGGCACAGCAAGGGAGAACTAGTGGGCTGGGTAACGATCGAGGCGCTCCGCGTCGCCTACGGTGACCGCCGAGTGCTTGACCACGTCAGTTTGCGCATTCCGCGCGGCTCGCTCGTGGCCGTTCTCGGTCCAAGCGGATGCGGCAAGACCACGCTCCTGCGCGCCGTCGCGGGTTTGTTGCCGGTCGCCTCCGGCACCATCAGCGTCGGTGGACGCCTCGTCACCGGCCCCGGCGTGCAGCGGGCGCCGGAGAAACGCGGAATGGGCTGGGTCCCGCAGGATGCCTCGCTGTTTCCGCACCTCACGGTCGGCGAGAACATCGGCTTCGGGCTGCCGCGCACTCAACGGAGCGACGATCTGTACTGCGAACCAGGCGAGGTCCCCGGCGGTGTGGTCGGATTGCTGGCCGGCCTCACCCGCAGTGGACGAGCAGCCCGCGCGCGCCCCTCCTCGCCGCATTCGACCCACCTCAAAGCAGCGCCGATCAGCCCGGACCGGAGCCGGCAGATGAGCCGCTCGGCCCGCATCGCCGAGCTCGCCACCCTGGTCGGCCTGTCCGAACTCGTCGATCGTGCCCCCTCACAGCTCTCCGGCGGCCAGGCCCAGCGGGTCTCGCTGGCCCGCGCGCTCGCCCCGCGGCCCGACCTCATGCTGCTCGACGAACCATTCGCCGCCCTCGACCCCCTGCTGCGCTCCGCCCTGCGTACCGAGGTCGCTGCGCTGCTGCGCGGCCAGCACAACACGAGTCTGCTCGTGACGCACGACCAAGAAGAAGCGCTTTCCCTCGCCGATTTTGTCGCCGTGATGCGCGGCGGCGAAATTCTGCAGTTTGGCACCCCCGCCGACGTCTACGAACGCCCGGTGGACCCCTGGGTAGCCGGTTTCGTCGGTGACACCGTCGAGCTCGACGGACACTGGCATGGCGGCCGCGTCGACTGCGCCCTCGGCTCGCTCGCCGCGGACTGGACGGGCGCAGCATCCGCTCCCGCCGACGGAACGCCGGTGCTCGTGCTGCTACGTCCGGAATGGCTGACGTCTACCTCAAGCGACGCGGCCGAGTCCGCGACCGAGCAGGGGACGCATGCCGTCACCACGGCCATCGCCTACGCCGGCCACGACGCTCTGGTCACTTTCACCGTCGCCGGAGGTCTCGTCGTGCGCGCACGCGTCGCGGCGCCCGACCTGCCGCGCATCGGCGACCGGGTTACCCTCGGGGTGCGCCAGAACGCCCTCGCCTACCCGCTGGGCTAGCAACGAGAATGTTCAGCGAGTCGCCTGGCGCGAGCTCGCGATCGTGCCAACCTTAGAAGAGGTAAAAGCTGCGGGAGGTGCGTTCCCACAGTAGGCACGTAAACCTGCAGTCAATAGTTGTAGCCAAGCCAATGGAGGCCTGATGAACGAGCGCAATCCTAATTCGATCATGAGGCGTAAACCCATTACCGACATCGGCGATGAGGCCGCCAAGAACGGTCTCTTCAAGAGCCTCGGGCTCTGGCAGCTCACCGCGATCGGCGTCGGTGGCATCATCGGAATTGGCATTTTCACCCTCGCTGGACTCGTTGCCAACGGCGGCCCGGACGGCGAAGGCGCGGGACCGGCCGTGCTCATCTCGTTCCTGATCGCCGGACTCGCGAGCGCGGCTGCCCCCTCAGCTACGCGGAGTTCGCCGGGATGATCCCACGAGCCGGCTCCGCGTACACCTACGGCTATGTCGCCCTGGGTGAGATCGTCGGCTGGTTCATCGGCTGGGACCTGCTGCTCGAGTACATCGCGATCGTCGCCGTCGTGGCGATCGGCATCTCGGGGTACTTCACCGAGTTCATGAGTGGCATCGGTATCGAAGTTCCGACCTGGATGCAGGGCACCCCCGATACCCTGGACGGCGGCCTGATCAACCTGCCCGCCATCGTGGTGTGCGTGCTCGTGACCTTCATCCTCAGCCGTGGAACGCAGACCTTCGGCCGCTTCGAACTCGTCGCCGTCGGGCTCAAGGTGCTGTTGATCCTCGCCATCATCGTGCTGGGATTCTTCTACATCAACACCCAGAACTACGTTCCGTTCTTGCCCAACGGGTTCGGCGCGGTCTTCACCGGCGCCGCCACTGTCTTCTTCGCCGTCTTCGGCTATGACGCCATGAGCACCGCCGCCGAAGAGGCCAAAGATGGCAAGAAGCACATGCCGAAGGCAATTTTGCTCTCGCTCGCTATCGCCATGGTGCTCTACGTGCTCGCCACTCTCGTTCTCACTGGTATGCAGAATTGGCAGGATATCGACCCGACCGCCGCCTTTGCCGTCGCGTTCCAGTCCGTCGGGCTTCCGGTCGTCGCGACCGTGCTCTCGGCCTTCGCTGTCATCTCGATCCTCACCGTCATGCTGACCTTCCTGCTCGGCGTCAGTCGGGTCTGGTTCTCGATGAGCCGCGATGGCTTGCTTCCCAAGTGGTTCTCCGGCACCGATAAAAAGGGAACCCCCGCCCGCGTGACCTGGATCGCCGGCCTGGCCGCGGCCGTACTGGCCGGGGTCTTCCCGATCCGTCTGATTGCCGACCTCACCAACATCGGGATTCTTGCTGCCTTCGTTGTGGTCTGCGTTGCAGTGATTGTGCTGCGACGGACCCGTCCCGATGTTCCTCGCACCTTCAGGCTGCCATTCATGCCCTGGGTGCCCGTGTTCGGGGTGCTCTCTTCTGCTTTCCTTATTACGCAGCTGCACTGGGAGACCTGGCTGCGCTTCGGCATCTGGCTCGTCATCGGTTTGGCCATCTACTTCTTATATGGTCGCCGTAACTCGGTCATGAACCCGAAAAGTCCGCGCTACATCGAGCATCCGGTCGATCCGCACTAGCCTCGCACGGGCAACGGATGCGCGGCCTGGCGCGGCATCCGCTCAGCTGATCAGCGCGCGCCGACGACCATCCAGGCCAGACTGCGGGCCCGCAGTGACAGGGTCACAGCGCGGGCACCGAGATAGCCCAGCGCGAACGCGGCCATGAGCAGCGCGAGCCCGGCCTCGCCCGCCGGCGCCCAGACCAGTACAGCCAAGGCCAGTGGCACGAACACGGCGAGGTTGAGCAGCCCGGTCAGGGCGAGATAGCGGGCGTCGCCGGCGCCGATGAGCACGCCGTCCAGCACGAACACGACCGCACCCAGGGGAACGGACGCCCCGAGCACGATCAAGGTCAGCGGCAGCAGTTGAGTTACCGCCGAGGCATTGGTGAACGCGTGCCCGAGCACCCCGCTCGTGCCGATGACGCCCAAGGCGAGGACGAGTCCGGCCAACACGCCCCACTCCAGGCAGCGGCGCAGCACGGCGCGAACCTGTGCCACATCCCCGGCACCGAGGCCGCGGCCGACGAGGGCCTGGGCCGCGATCGCGAGGGCGTCGAGGGCGAAGGCCAGGGTCGCGAACAGCGTCATCGCAATCTGAAAGGCCGCGAGCTCGGGGGAGCCGAGCTGGGCGGCAACGAACACGGCGAGCAGCATGGCGGCGCGCAGGCTGAGGGTGCGCACGAACAGCCAGCCGCCGCTCCTGGCACCGAGCAGCAGCCCGGCCCGGTGCGGGCGCAGCGGGGCGCTGTAACGCCTGGCATGCCGGGTGACCACGACGAGATAGACGACGACCATGCCCCACTGCGCCACAACGGTGCCGACGGCTGACCCGGCGATGCCCCAGCCGAGCAGGTAGATGAACACGTAGTTCAGTGCGATGTTCGCGCCGAAACCGATGCCGGCCACGTAGAGCGGGGTGCGGGTGTCCTGCAGGCCGCGCAGCAGGCCGGTTGCCGCGAACACCAGCAGCATGGCGGGCAGGCCGAACATGGAGATGCCGAGGTAGGTCGCGGCATCCGCTGTCACGGCGGATTCAGCGCCGAACGCCCCGACCAGCGCCGGGGTGGCGAGCAGGCCGCCAGCCGCGAGCACGACGCCGAGGCCGAGGGCGAGCCAGAGCCCGTCGATGCCGACCGACACCGCCCTCTTGGAATCGCCCGCACCGAGCCAGCGAGCCACGGCCGGGGTCGTGCTGTAGGCGAGAAAAACCATGAGACCGATGATGGTCTGCAGCACCGCGCTGGCCAGGCCGAGTCCGGCCAGCGGAGTGGTGCCGAGGTGCCCGACCATCGCAGAATCCGCCAGCAGAAACAGCGGCTCGGCCACGAGCGCGCCGAGCGCGGGTACGGCGAGACGCAAAATGTCCCGGTCGATGGGCTGCGTGCGCAAAATATTGATGCTTCGACTCTACGGCGGCCCTGCGCTCCGTATCACGGCCCAGCCACCTCATGACCGCAGCCAGATCGGGCGCCGTCATCCCGGCCACCTCCAAGAATGCCAAACGGATGCGACCGCTAAGACCCGAAATCGCTTCAGCCGACCCGCGAAATTGTTAAGAATTTAGAATCTTTCATCAACGACGTCCCCGAATCCCGCCCATCCTACGTCCCCTGCAGATAGGTTCGTCCTGAAGCCTCCGCTGATCGTGGATGCTCCGGGCACACTTTGCTCTGTCGGCGCCACCATCACCGGTCCGAGGTGTTCTTTTATCCCGCCAGGATGTTTACCGCCTCAGGCCGAGCGTGCGGACATCCGCTTCGAAAGGCCTCACCATGCCGGACCCCCAACCGCACCCCGAAACGCCCAGTATTGGCGTCGTCCGCGAGAGTGGGGCGGATGAGCGGCGAGTCGCTCTCGTGCCACGCGCTGTCGCGTCGCTCGTCGCGAAGGGACTCGACGTCGTCGTCGAGTCCGGCGCGGGGGCGGAGGCCCTCATGGGTGACGACCTCTATCTCGAAGCCGGTGCCACCCTGGGCGACGCCTGGAGCGCCGACATCGTGCTCAAGGTCGCCCCGCCCACCGACGCCGAGATCGCCCGCCTCAAGCCGGGCGCGACCCTGATCGGGTTCCTGGCACCGCGCAACACGGAGAACAAAATCGCCGCCCTGCAGAACGCCGGCATCATCGGCTACGCGGTCGAGGCGATCCCGCGCATCTCCCGGGCTCAGGTCATGGACGCCCTCTCGTCGCAGGCGAACGTCGCCGGGTACAAATCCGTCATCCTCGCGGCGTCGCTCTCCACGCGGTTCTTCCCGATGCTCACCACGGCCGCCGGCACGGTCAAGCCGGCGAGTGTGCTCGTGCTCGGCGTTGGCGTGGCCGGGCTGCAGGCTCTCGCCACCGCTAGAAGGCTCGGCGGTCGCGCAACCGGCTATGACGTGCGTCCGGAGGTCGCCGACCAGGTGCGGTCGGTCGGAGCCCAGTGGCTCGACGTTGGCATCGATGCTGCCGGAGACGGCGGCTATGCCCGCGAACTCACCGCCGACGAGCGCGCCGAGCAGCAAAAGGCGCTCGAGGCCGCGATTTCCACGTTCGACGTCGTGATCACGACGGCGCTGGTTCCGGGACGCCCGGCACCGCGGCTCGTGACCGCTGCGGCCGTGCACGGCATGAAACCCGGCAGTGTCGTCATCGACATGGCCGGGGAGACCGGCGGCAACTGCGAGCTCACCGTTCCCGGCGAGACCGTCATTATCGGCGGCGTCACCATTGCCTCCCCGCTCAATCTGCCCTCGACGATGCCCGAGCATGCGAGTGAGCTCTACTCAAAGAACCTCACCGCCCTGCTCGAGTTGCTCGTGCGGGACGGCCGGCTCGACCCCGACTATTCCGACGACGTGGTGGCGCTCTCCTGCGTTACACGTGACTCAGTCTCGAACAGGAACTAACCCATGGACTCCTTTCTGGCGAACATCGCCATCCTCGTGCTCTCGGGCTTCATCGGCTTCGCAGTCATCTCCAAGGTTCCGAACACGCTGCACACCCCGCTCATGTCGGGAACCAACGCCATTCACGGCATCGTCGTGCTCGGCGCCCTGATTGTGCTGGGCACCGCGGAGAACCCCGGCATCCCGCTGCAGATCATCTCGTTCGTGGCCATCGTGTTCGGAACCGTCAACGTCATCGGCGGCTTCGTCGTGACCGACCGGATGCTCGCCATGTTCAAAACCCGCCCAGTCGACACCAACACCAGCACCGCGACCGACGGGAAGAACTGACCATGGACATCCTCGTCTACGCCCTGTACATAGTCGCTTTCGCCATGTTCATTCTCGGGCTCTCCGGGCTGACCGCCCCGAGGTCCGCGGTGCGCGGTAACAAGATCGCTGCGGCCGGCATGGCTGTCGCTGTCGTCGCGACCCTGATCCACATCCGCGAGACCAACAGCTGGGTGATCATCGTCGCGGCTCTCGTCGTGGGCGTGATCCTCGGCATCCCGCCCGCCCGCAAGGTGAAGATGACGGCAGTACCGCAGCTCGTCGCGCTGTTCAACGGAGTCGGCGGCGGAACCGTCGCGCTCATCGCCTGGGGCGAGTTCATTGAAAGCGACGGCTTCACCGGCCTGCACGCGGCCTCCGGCCCGGTGCTCCCGCTCGTCATCGCCTCCCTGTTCGCGGCGATCATCGGCTCACTGTCGTTCTGGGGCTCGATCGTCGCCTTCATGAAACTTCAGCAGATTCTGCCCGGGCACCCCCTGTCGGTCGGCCGCCTGCAACAACCGCTCAACGCGATGTTGTTTCTCGGCGCCATCGTCGCGGCCGTCATCGTCGGGATCGGCTCAACCACCACCGGCGCTGACCTGGTTTGGTTCGTGGCGATCCTCATCCTGGCGGGCCTCCTCGGGGTTATGACCGTGCTCCCGATCGGCGGCGCCGACATGCCCGTGGTCATCTCGCTGCTCAACGCCCTCACCGGTCTCTCCGCGGCGGCGGCCGGGCTCGCGCTCAACAACATCGCGATGATCGTCGCCGGCATGATCGTCGGAGCATCCGGTACCATCCTCACCAACCTCATGGCCAAAGCCATGAACCGGTCGATTCTGTCCATTGTCGCCGGCGGCTTCGGCGGCGGCGGCTCCAAGGGTGTTTCGGCCACGAGCACCGGTGACCAGCACGCGAAGTCCACTTCTGCAGCGGATGCCGCCATCAAGCTGGCCTACGCCAACCAGGTCATCGTCGTGCCCGGCTATGGCTTGGCCGTCGCCCAGGCCCAGCACGCCGTGAAGGACATGGCCAAGGTGCTCGAATCCCGGGGCATCGAGGTCAAGTATGCGATCCACCCGGTGGCCGGGCGCATGCCGGGGCACATGAACGTGCTCCTCGCCGAGGCCGACGTCTCCTACGACGCGATGAAGGAGATGGACGACATCAACGGCGAATTCTCCCGCACCGACGTCACCATCGTCATCGGAGCCAACGACGTCACGAACCCGGCGGCGCGCAACGACCCGAACTCGCCCATCTTCGGCATGCCCGTGCTCAACGTGACCGAATCCCGGTCGGTGATCGTGCTCAAACGTTCCATGAGCTCAGGCTTCGCCGGCATCGAGAACCCCCTGTTCTTCGCGGCCAACACCACGATGCTCTTCGGCGACGCGAAGAAGTCCGTCGCCCAGGTCACCGAGGAACTCAAGGCGCTGTAAGGGGCTCTTGTTGCATGACTGCGCCCAATGCTGAAATCAGCGCTACCGTGCCAGGATCGCCAGTCCTGCCAGGGTTGAGCCGTCCACCAGTGCACGAGCGCGAAACAGGTGATCGGCGGCCGCCGACCCGGGTGCCGCGCGCATCCGCTCGTAGAATTCGACTTCGCCGAGCGGATGCCTGCGCGCTCGCCTATCACGGCCCACACGATCCCGCTATACGGCTGCCTGTCACCCCGCCCGGATAGGCTGGAGGCATGACTGAGCTGGCGACTGCATCCGGAATCAACAGACACGAACTTGACCCGGAGGTGCGCCCGCAAGACGACCTCTTTCGGCACGTGAACGGACAGTGGATCGCGCGCAGCGAAATTCCCGCCGACAAGGCCCGCTGGGGCTCCTTCATGATGCTCGCCGAAGACGCCGAAAAGGCCGTGCGCGAGATCATCATCGAGGCGCAGACCGCGCCGGAGGGCAGCCTCGAACGCAAGTTCGGCGACCTCTACACAAGCTTCCTCGACGAAGAGCGCATCGAAGCGCTCGGCGCGACACCCCTGCACAACGACCTGGCAGCAGTCGATGCCGTCACCACCATCTCCGAATTGCTCGCCACCCTCGGCCGCCTCGAGCGTGGAGGAGTCGCCGGAGCCTTCCACCTCTACGTCGACAACGACCCGGGCAACCCCGAACGCTACCTCGTCTTCATTGCGCAGGGCGGTATCGGCCTGCCTGACGAGTCCTACTACCGCGAAGAGAAGTTCGCTGATATTCGCGCCAAGTACCAGCAATTCCTTGAGCGGATGTTCACCCTCGCCGGTTTCGCCGACGCCGCCGGCCGCGCCGCGCGCGTCTTCGAGCTCGAGACCGAACTCGCCTCGCACCACTGGGACAAAGTCAGCACGCGCGACAGTGAGAAGACCTACAACCTGCGCACCTGGGACCAGGTCTCGGCGCTCGCTGCCGGCGCCGACGTCGACCTCTGGTTGGACGGCCTCGACGGCCCGTCCGGTGCTCTCGCCGAGGTCGTCGTGCGAGAACCGAGTTACATTGTCGGACTCGCGGCGACGCTCACCGAGGACCGTCTGGAAGCCTGGCAGGACTGGCTGCGGTGGCAGGTCATCCGCTCGAGTGCTGCGTACCTGTCTGGTGAATTTGTCGAGGCGAACTTCGACTTCTACGGTCGCACCCTAAGCGGCACCCCGCAGCTGCGCGAGCGCTGGAAGCGCGGTGTCTCGCTCGTCGAGGGTGCCCTCGGTGAGGCCGTCGGTCGCATCTACGTGGAGCGCCACTTCAAGCCGAGCGCCAAGGCGAGCATGGACGTGCTCGTCGCCAACCTTGTCGCCGCCTACGAGAACAGCATCAGCACCCTCGACTGGATGACCGAGGAGACCCGCGGGAGGGCGCTCGAGAAGCTCAGCAAGTTCACGCCGAAGATCGGCTACCCGGTGAAATGGCGCGATTATTCGAGCCTGGAAATCACCGCCGACGACCTGATCAGCAACGTCAAGGCCGCTGGCGAGTTCGAGTTTCAGCGCGAGCTCGGCAAGATCGGCAAGCCGCTCGACCGCGACGAATGGTTCATGACGCCGCAGACCATCAACGCCTATTACAACCCCGGATTCAACGAAATCGTCTTTCCGGCCGCCATTTTGCAGTTTCCGTTCTTCGACGAGGAGCGCGACCCGGCCGCCAACTACGGCGCGATCGGCGCGGTCATCGGCCACGAGATCGGCCACGGCTTCGACGACCAGGGCTCCAAATACGACGGCGACGGCCGCCTCACCGACTGGTGGACCGCCGACGACAAGGCCGCATTCGAGCTGCGCACGACCGCACTCATCGCCCAGTTCGAGGGCCTTGAACCAAAGGCTATCCCCGGAAACACCGTGAACGGCGCGCTCACGATCGGCGAGAACATCGGCGACCTCGGCGGGCTCTCCATCGCTTGGAAGGCCTACCTGCTCTCGCTCGATGGCGAGGAAAGCCCGGTCATCGACGGCCTCACCGGGCAAATGCGCTTCTTCCTCTCCTGGGCCCAGGCCTGGCAAATGAAATTACGCGACGCTGAGGCCATCCGCTTGCTGGCCATCGACCCGCACTCGCCGAACGAGTTTCGCTGCAACCAGATCGTCAGCAACATTCCCGCGTTCTACGAGGCATTCGACGTTTCCGAAGCGGATGCCCTGTGGCTCGCCCCCGACAAGCGCGTCACGATCTGGTAGCGGTACCGTCCGCGGCGGGCGCGCTGGGGCCCGAGTGGGGTGTCATGATCTGGCCTGCTCGCCTCGGCCAGTTCGCGCGTCCCCCGTCTGGGTTAGGGTTGGCCGTACGCCTTGATCGGCCAGAGGCTGGCCTTGCGCCGTTTGCCGCTGTAGTCGCTGGCTGAGCAGAGTGACTCAGAGCAGATTGACGCAGTCCGGGTTTGTAGCAATCGGCAGTACCGAGGGAGGAATGAGCCAACGATGGTCTTGTCCAGCGGTTCTGGTCCGAGCGGCGGCGGGCATCGGTCCGGCCCGGATGCGGGCGATACCGTCGCCTCAGGTTTGATGCGTTCCCGCCACGCCGCAGCGCCCGGCGGCAAACACCGCGGCGCCGAGACTCCAGAAAGCTTCGCTCGCGGCTTCGCCGCCCTCGGCGACCTCGCCCTGAACGGTGTGCAGGTTTCGGCCCGGGCGACCGACCTCGCGACCGGCCGGGTCTTGTTCTCGGTCGACGACCACGTCTCCATGCCGACCGCGAGTATCGGCAAGGTGCTGCTGCTGATTGAGGTAGCCACGCGGCTGAAAGACGCCGAGTTCGGTATGGCCACGATGCTCGAGCGTACGAATGTCGATGCCGTGAGTGATTCCGGCGTCTGGCAGCACCTACAGGTGGCCCGATTGGGTGTCGCGGATCTCGCCGCCCTCGTCGGGTCGACGAGTGACAACCTCGCAACGAACGTGCTCATTCGCGCCGTCGGGCTGCACTCGGTGCGTGCCCGCACCGAGCAGCTCGGCCTCAGCCGTACGGCGCTGCTCGACCTGGTGCGCGACAAACGCGGCCCCGATGACGCACCGCAGCTGTCAGTGGGCAGCGCCAAGGAACTGACCTGGCTGTTCACCGCGCTCGCCCGCGGCGAGATCGTGGACGCCGAGACGAGCGCGCGCGTGATCGGCTGGCTGTCGCTCAACACCGACCTGTCGCTGGTCGCGAGCGCCTTTGGGCTCGACCCCCTGGCGCATCGGGAGAGCGATCACGGTCTGCTCATGGTCAACAAGACCGGCACGACTGCCGGGGTGCGCAGCGAGGTGGGTATCCTCCGTGGCCCTCGGGCCGGTGCGACCTACGCCGTGTCGATGGCATTCGACGACGCCCTGCTGATGACCCGCCTCGCGGTGCTCGAGGGGATGCGCGCGGTCGGGGCGGACCTGCTGGAGTACGTGCACTAGCTCCCGCCAAGTTGTGCCATCGTGTACGGGACGGGCATTGACGCCCGTCACCGGAGCGAAGGAGCTATGCCATGGCGGTTATCGGATGGATTGGACTCGGTCACATGGGCGGCCCCATGACGGCGAACCTGGTGAAGGCGGGGCACAGCGTGCGCGGCTTCGACCTCAACGCCGAGGCCCTCGACGCTGCGGTCGCTGCCGGCGTGACCCGAGCGACCAGCATCCAGGACGCCGTTGAAGGCACCGACGTCGTCTTCACCATGCTTCCCAAGGGTGAGCACGCCCGCGCGGTGTACTTCGGCGAGGCGGGAGTCTTCGCCCATGCCGACCCGAAAACCCTCCTGGTGGAGTCGTCGACGATCGACATCGAATCCTCCCAGGCCCTGCACGACGCGGCGAAAGCTGCGGGTTTTCGCCTCGTCGACGCCCCGGTCTCGGGTGGCATCACCGGTGCTGAGGCCGGCACGCTCACCTTCATGATCGGTGGCGAAGCGGATGCCGTCGCCGACGCGACCACCTACATCCAGCCCATGGCGGCGCACATTATTCCGACCGGCGGGGCCACGACCGGCCAGGCGGCGAAGATCTGCAACAACCTCATGCTGTTCATCAACCTGGCCGCGACCTCGGAGGGGGCGGTTTTGGCTGATCGGCTGGGACTGGACCCGCAGGTTTTCTGGGATATCGCATCCGTTTCATCGGGCGACAGCTGGGCGCTGCGCACCTGGTATCCGATCGAGGGAGTCGTGCCGTCGGCGGCCGTGAACCGCGACTTTTCGCCGACCTTCACCGCCGAACTTGCCAATAAGGACATCGGTCTCGCAATCGCGGCGGCGGAAGCCACCGACACGCCGCTCGAGATCGGCAAGCACGTCGCCCAGCTGTTCCAGCGCCTGGTTGACCAGGGCCAGGGCGGCAAGGACTGCTCGATGATCGTGAAGCTCGTCGACGGCACCCTGGCCTGACTTGCGCACGCCGAGCCGTGAGTTTCATACCCCTTCAAACGCTTCCACGCGTTGAGACCCACGGGGCGGCGGGTTGACCATGGCGACCAGGTGCATCTGGGTTCGTTCAGGTGTTGAGCGCATGGAAGCCTTCCAGAAAGCCGAGAAAGGAACTCAGGCCGACGACGACGGTCAACGTGGTCAGCACCGCGGCGGCCATGGCCCAGTCGGTGCGGGTGAGGGGAATACGCCGCCAGGTGCTGCGCGGGGTCAGGCCGAGGCCGCGCGACTCGAGGGATTGCGCCATCCGCTCGCCCTTGCGAATCGATAGCACCAGCAGGGCGAAGGCTGCCCGACCGTATTGACGGAGGCCGCGAGGCGGCTTGCCATTGGGGCGGAGGGGAGCGCGCACCGCGTGTGCCTGGCGGATGGTCTGCCACTCGCGCGGCAGCTCTTCGAGCATACGGTAGCCGGCGAGTACGGCGTAGGTGAGGCGGGAGCCGAGCCGGGCGTGCTGGTGCAGGCTGGTCATGAGGGCCACGCCGTCGGTCGAGAGCACAAAGCCGATCGAGAGCACGCCGATGACGAGGGTGCGCAGGGCGAGGGCAGCCCCCACGAGCAGTCCCTCGGTGGTGATCCGCAGCACCCCGGACTGCCAGAGTACGTCCCCTGGCCGGCTGAGCGCGTTCACGATCAGAAGGCCGAGAGCAAATGCCAGAAATGGAATATGTGCGAGAACGAATACTTTCACGGGAATGCGAGCCGTGACGGCGACCGCGCCGAGAGCGAGCAGGTACAGCGCCACTGGCGTGATCGGATCGAAAACAAACATCAGCACGAGGGAGACGACGAACAGAAGGGCGAGTTTGACGGTCGGGTTGCGCCTGGCCAGGGCGCTGACGGGCCGTCGTGTCGGGGGAGCATCGACGTCGATGAGTTGAGCAGTCATGTCGGCGCGCCGACGGCAGCGTCGAGCTGACCCAGCACGCGGCGAATCCGCGCGTCAGAATCGAATTCCTTGAGCAGGTGCCGAATCAGCGGTGGCAGCTCGAGCCCGGCCTGCTTCAGTACCTCGTCCCACCGCAACACCTCGAACACCGGCCCGTCGGCGATCACCGTGCGGTCGGCCAGCACGATCACCCGGTCGGCGAGGGTTGCAACGGTACGAAGATCATGACTCGAAAAGAGGATGCTGCGGCCCGCGTCGGCCGCCTGGCCGAGCGCTGCCAGGGTGGCGATGGTGTCCCGGCGATCGAGGCCGAAGGTGGGTTCGTCGGCGAGCAGCACCGGCCGATCGTGCGCGAGCATGGCGGCGACGCTGAGCCGCCGCTTCTCGCCGCCGCTCAGTCGATACGGGCTTTGATCGGCGAGGTGGGTCAACCGGTGCCGGTGCAAAATGGCCTGAAGCTCGTCATCGCTCAGGCTCGGCAGCCCATGCCGAATCTCGCCGCGCACGGTGTGTTCTACGAATTGGTGCTCGGCATTCTGAAAGATCATGCCGGGTCGGGCGCCGGTCACGGTGCCGACCGATGGCCGGTGCAATCCCGCCAAGGTCAGCAGCAACGAGGTTTTGCCCGTTCCATTGCCGCCGAGCAAGGCCACGATTTCGCCGCCCCGCAGATCGAGGCTGACGCCGGCGAGAACCGGTGTGGCGGTCCCGTTCGGCGCGCCAACCCCGCGATCAATGACCACATCCGTGGCGGTCAGAACGATCCGGCCGAAGTCCTGCCGTCGCCCTAAGGCTCCGGCCGGCTCGCCGAGTGACCGGAGGCCGGCGCGCACGCCCGGTTCGCCGAGCCCGCCGGCGCACCCGGTCACGGCGAGCAATTCGGTTTCGAGCGGAAGCCAGCATCCGTTTTGATTGAGCGAGCGCCCATGCTGGGCGAGCACGTCGACCGTGGGGCCATCGGCAATGACGGTTCCGGCCTCGCCGAGCACGAGTGCGCGTGGCGGCAGCCCGGCGATTCCCGCCGTGCCCGTGAACTCGTCGATGCGGTGTTCGACCAGCACGACGGCCGGCCGGTAGGTGTCGACGGCCGAACGGATGGCGCGGCGCACGGCGCCCAGGCCCGCCGCGTCGAGCATCGAGGTGGGTTCGTCCAGCAGGAGCACGGCCGGTTCGGCGATGAGGGTGGCGGCGAGGGCCACGCGCTGGCCTTCGCCGCCGGACAGCTGCCCGGTCGACCGGTGTCGCAGCATCCGTGCCTGAACAGCGTCAAGCGCGCGATCGATGCGCGCCGAGATAAGTGCCGGGTCGACACCGCGGTTTTCGAGCGGCAGGGCAAGCTCCTGTTCGACGTCGGGCAGGCAGACCGAAGATGCGGGGTCCTGCGCGACCACGCCGACGAGCCGGGACAGCTCGACGACGGAGGTTTCGATGCTGAGCGTCCCTCCCATGCGCACACTGCCGCCGAGCGAGGCTACGACCGAATGCGGAATGACGCCGGTGATGGTCTGCAACAGGGTGGATTTGCCCGAACCGGAGGCGCCGAACACGATGAGCTGCTCGCCCGGCGCGAGGCGCACCGACACGTCGCTGAGCACGGCCTCGGGCCGACGCGGGAATCGCACCGACACGTCCTGCAGTGTCAGGATGTCGGTCTCAGGCACGGGCGAGGCGATCGCGGCCGATCGCGAAATTGTCGACGACGCCGGTTTTGTCGAGGGCATCGACGATGAGTTTGGCCAGCAGCCCGCCGAGAATCACGCCGGAGATCAGCTGAATCGCGAGGCGCAGCAGAAAGATCTCCTGGCCGTACCAGCCGGAGCGAAATGCCGAGTAGAAGAACACCAGCCCGGCGCCGAGCAGCCCCGAAAGTGCGTAGGTCAGCCAGCTGTAGTTGCGGTAGCGAGTGAGGGCGAACGGAATCTCGCTGCCGGCGCCTTGAATGGCGGCGGCGACGAAGAGCAGCGGCCCGACCATGGAGCCCAGAAAGACGACCTCGATCACCGACGCGATAACCTCCGCAAAGATGCCGGCGAACGGCCGTCGCACGATGGCGATCGCGATCGGGGCGACGAGCAGCCAGGAGCCGAGCAGAAAGTGCTGCGCGAGGTCGCCGGCCGGACCCATCGCGATCGACAGGGCGGTCCAGGCCTGCACGAATATCCAGTACAGAAAGCCGAACACGACACCGAGCACGACGACAAGCACGAGGTCTTTGAGGCTCCAGTGCCTTTTCTCGGCGGATGCTGTGGGCATGGCTGTTTCCTTCTGGTCGGCGTCAGGACGCATGGGAGTTCAGGCTCGGGCTGTTGAGGGACAGGATCGCGTGCGTCGCCACGTGCTGCACCGTTCGGCCGGCCACGATCCAGCCGGCGGCGATGACCTGCAGCACGAGGGCGAGGTCGCCCTCGAGCCGGGTGACGAAGTGCTCGCTGTGTACCGTGAGCCCGGAGGCCTTGGCGCTCTCGATCGCGGCGTAGATGTCGCGCATGTGATCGGCGGAAGCAGAACCGGTGCCGTCATCCAGTGGATACAGTGCCCATTCTGCGACGGCGTGTACGCCGGTGGGCGTGAGGTTCACGACCTCGGCGAACAGCCCGCCGGTGGGCGGCAGCGTGCAGGTGACTTCGCCGGGGCATCCTCGGGAGAATTGCACGGTTGCCGTGACGTGGGCTCCGCTGCGGCTCGCGCCGGCGACGACCTGGCTGACGTAGCGCAGCAGGTCGGGTTCGGCGCCGGACAGGTAGGTGCTGACGACGCCGGTTTGAAGTGCGATCCCGGTCGAATCTGCCTGCTGGAGTGCGTCGAGAATGACGGCGGCGTAGTCGTCGCGCATGACGGCGAGGGTGAGGCGCGCGCCAATGCCGAATTCCGCCGGTGTGGCTGTGAAGGGGGTTTCTGGAATGATCGTGCCCATTTCTTTCGTGGGGGCACGGGAAAGACGAGTCAGCCTCCCTGCGCTGGCATGATCCAGATCAGGTTCGACGGTCGAAGCCTCTGCAGCTTCCTCTCAGCCCGATTAATCGGACTCCCGTGTTGATACAACGAAAGTATGGCATGCCCGTGGCTGCCTGATCCTCGAGTAGACAGTCTGGCTAACTAGTGAGACTATGTAGTCATGCAACCGAAAACCTGGCCAGCCGAGTGGATGCGCGCCGCCCTTGGCCTCTGCGTGCTCCGCACGCTGGCGCCCGGCCCGACCTACGGCTACGCGATCGCATCGGCGCTCGAATCCGCCGGCTTCGGCGCCATCAAGGGTGGCACGCTCTATCCGCTGCTCACGCGCTTCGAAGCCGCCGGCTGGATCGCCGCCGAATGGCGACCGGGCGCCGGGGGACCTGGCCGCAAGTACTTCTCGCTCACCGACGACGGACGGCAGGAGCTCGAAGACCAAGCCGCCCACTGGCAACTCTTCTCCACCACCGTGCACGACCATCTGCAGAAAGGGCCGGCCGAATCATGATGACCAGCAACCCGCGCGATCCCGACAACGGAAGCACCGACATCCGCTCTAAAGTGACCGACGACGCCACCTGGTTCGACGAGTTCACCATCGAACTGCGGCTGCTCGGCGTGCGCGGCGACGCAATCGGAGATGCGCTGGCCAGCGCTCGGGAGTTTCGCGCCGATTCCGGCACGAGCGCCCTGGAGTGCTTCGGCAGCCCCAAGCGCTACGCGGCCGAGCTGGGCCTGCCGACCATCCCGCTGCGCCGAGTGAACCGTGGGGGTTTGCTGGCCGGTCTCGGAGCGTTCGGACTCTTCGGCTTCCTGCTTTCCGCCCTCCCGCTCGTGCATGGTACGGCGGTGAAGATCGACCTGAAAACACTCGCGGTGTTCGTTGCCGCAGTCGTCGTGATCGTGCTCGTGCCGACATTTCTCAAGGCGCTCGCACGCCTGCGCTTGCGCGCCTGGATGGTCGTGGTCGCGGCGCTATTGGGTCTCGGCACCTCTCTTGGCCTCGGGCTGTGGAGCAGCTCGAGAGTGCTCTATACCGTGCCCGCCCTGCCAATCGTGATCGTCTCCGCGCTGCTCGTGCTCGTTCCGGCGATCTGGAGTCAGGCGAGCCATTCCCTGAGTGACGACGCGATTGTCGACCCGGGCGGGTCGCCCGAATTCCGGCCGTCGTTCTCGACGCGCCTGTTCCTCGGCGTGGTCACCTGGTCGATGGTGGCTGCGTCGATCGTGGTCTGGCTGTTCGTGCTGTTCGGCGAGCCGCTCGAGCGCTAATCGGCCGTGGCCACGGCTCTCGCCCTCGAACCGTGAGTTTGACCCCGGCGCGGCCGCCGAGCCGTGAGTTTGACCCCGATTCCGGCGCGGTTTGGGGTCGAAACTCACGGCTCGACGTCAGAAACTCACGGGTCGGCGAAAAAAAATGGGCAAAGTACGAGCTCAGGGATACCCGACAAACCAGAGCAGCACGATCGCGACCGGCTGCAGCGCGATCGACCCGGCCAGCAGGGTGCGCCGCAGCGGCTTCGACCGGGCGATCGCTGGGTCGCCGAGCAGCGGAGGGAGCGGCAGCAGCAGCCGAAACAGGCTCTGCTGCGGCAAAATCACGGCCACCAGGTAAAGCCCGTAGCTCGCCGAGTACGCCACGATTTCCGGTCGAGGCGGATGCAGCGCCCGCCGCGACAACCACCACCCAAACCCCGCCGCGAGCAGCAGAACCAGCACAATTCCGACCACGCCGAGGTACTCAAACGCCATCAGAAACCACGGCGTGAGCGGCACAAGCTCGACCCGGCCGACGAAGCCGGTCCACCACGACAACTCTGCAGCCGCGAAATAGCCCAGATCAGCAGCACGATCCTCCACGGCGGCAGCCGGTCGAGGCGGGGGCGGAGCGCGCTCAGTCGCTGCGCCCCGCCCCGCCGCCGTTCGTCTTCGCCGCAGACTATCCGCCTCTAGCAGCAGCGTCCCTGCGGGTTCGCATCCTGACGGTCGGTCTGGTCGCGCCAGAATTCCCGCTCTGTCATGAGCGGATGCGGCGCGCGGCCCACGCCCGCAGCATCCGTTTCGCAGACGCTCGCGTGGTGCGCCA
This sequence comes from Cryobacterium sp. Hh7, assembly GCF_004403155.1. Lineage (NCBI taxonomy): Bacteria > Bacillati > Actinomycetota > Actinomycetes > Micrococcales > Microbacteriaceae > Cryobacterium > Cryobacterium sp. Hh7. Next base: position 47,830 of record NZ_SOHG01000026.1, read on the forward strand.
CATATTTCTCGTAGGCATCCTCGCCGAGGATCCCCTTGAAGAACCAGACCACCCCGCGGGCGCCCTTGCGGACGCCCGCCAGCAGGGTCATCAGTGACCCTTGATTTTGATCTTCTTGTGCACCGGCAGGGCATCCCACTCGGCCTGCAGCACCTTCTCGGGCGGGGTCATGATGAATCCAGCCGGGGCGTAGGTCTGCGACTGCACGGCGTCATCTTCACTCGTCGCACTGGAGTTCTTGCGGTACGCGTTCCAAGTGGCCTGAAGAGCCGTGAGAATCACGATGATCGCGAGCACCACGAACACGATCGACAGCACGCCCTGCACCATCGTGTTGCGCACGACAGCTTCCATGGCTTCGACGCTCGGTGCGGTGCCAAAGCTCGTCTCGCCAGCGGCGAGGGCCTCGGAGAATGCGCGGTTCTGCGCGAAGTAACCGATGCCCGGGGTGGTCGAGAAGATCTTCAGGAACGACGCCGAAATCGTGACGACGGCAGCGAATCCGAGCGGAAGCGCCACGACCCAGAGGTATCTGAACAGTCCACGCTTGGCGACGATGGCCATGCACACGGCCAGCGCGATCGCCGCAAGCAGCTGGTTGGCGATTCCGAACAGCGGGAACAGCGTGTTGATGCCGCCGAGCGGATCGGTCACCCCCATCAGCAGCACCGCACCCCAGGCGGCGACCATGATGGCCGTGGCGGCCCAGGCGCCGGAACGCCAGGAGGTGTTCTTGAACTTCGGGAAGAAGTTGCCGAGGCTGTCCTGCAGCATGAAGCGGGCGACCCGGGTGCCGGCATCCACTGCGGTGAGAATGAAGAGTGCTTCGAACATGATGGCGAAGTGATACCAGAAGCTCATCATTGACGTGCCACCGACGAGCTGCTGCATAATGTGCGAGAGGCCGACGGCGAGCGTCGGCGCGCCGCCGGTGCGGGAAACGATCGACTCCTCGCCGACGTTGGTCGCCATGTCGGTGAGCATGTCGGGCGTGAGGTTGACGCCGGTCAGGCCGAGGCTGTTCACGAAGGCGACCGCACCCTGCACGGTGCCGCCGGTGAGGGCGGGCGAGGAGTTCATGGCGAAGTAGATGCCGCGGTCGATCGACAGCGCGGCGACGAGGGCCATGATCGCGACGAGCGACTCCATGAGCATGCCGCCGTAACCGATGAAGCGGGTCTGGCGTTCCTTCTGAATGAGCTTCGGCGTGGTTCCCGAGGCGATGAGCGCGTGAAAACCCGACAGGGCGCCGCAGGCGATCGTGACGAACAGGAAGGGGAACAGCGTTCCGGCGACGACCGGACCGGTGCCGCTCGATGCGAATTCGCTCACGGCCGGCACGCTGATTTCGGGACGGATGATGACGATCGCCACGGCGAGCATGCCGATCGTGCCGATCTTCATGAAGGTCGACAGGTAGTCGCGCGGGGCGAGCAGCAGCCAGACCGGCAGGATAGCGGCGATGAAGCCGTAGATAATGATGCCCCAGGCAATGGTGACCTTGTCGAGCAGCAGGTAGGTCTGACCCCAGTCGGTGCCGGCCACCACGCCGCCGCCGATGATGGCGGCGATGAGCAGCACGAAGCCGATGATGGATATTTCGGTGATCTTGCCCGGGCGGAAGAAGCGCAGGTAGCAGCCCATGAACAGCGCGATCGGGATGGTCATGCCGACCGAGAAGACGCCCCACGGGCTTTCGGCGAGGGCGTTCGTCACCACGAGGGCGAGGATCGCCACGATGATGACCATGATCACGAGGGTCGCGATGAGGGCGGCGGTGCCGCCGATCACACCGAGTTCATCGCGGGCCATCTGGCCGAGCGAACGACCGCCGCGGCGCATGCTGAAGTGCAGAATCAGGTAATCCTGTACCGCGCCGGCGAGAACGACGCCGACAATGATCCAGATAGTGCCGGGCAGGTAGCCCATCTGCGCGGCCAGAACGGGGCCGACCAAGGGGCCGGCGCCGGCGATGGCAGCGAAATGGTGGCCGAACAGCACGCGACGGTCGGTCGCGGCGAAGTCCTTGCCATCGGCCTTGTACTCGGCCGGGGTGGCGCGACGGTCATCCGGGCGAATGATGTGCTTCTCGATGAACTTCGAGTAAAAACGATAGCCAATGAGATACGTGCAGATCGCGGCGAACACGAACCAGATCGCGTTGACGGTTTCACCGCGCACGACGGCGAGCATGACCCAGCTGAGGCCACCGAGCAGTGAAATAGCTGACCAGATCGCAATTTTTAGGGGCGTCCAGTGGCGATCGTGGGCGTCAAGTTCCTCTGGATCCAGAGCGACCGCGAGGTCGTGCGGAATCCGTTTCAGAGCGGTCGGTGATTCGGTCGTGTTGGACGCGGCGCCCATTTCTCCTCCTTGAGCCAAGGCAAATCCTGTGAATCTGCCTACTAACGTTACCTCCGAGCGAGAAAGGCTCCGAACCAGAGCGGGAACTCGGGTCGGATCGAGCGCGTAAAATGGATAACCGGGCATTCGCCCGCATTCTGCGCCTTCGACCATTGGAGCCACCGTGGCCGCACCCACTCATCTTGATTCCGTCATCGCCCTCGCCCGCCACCGCGGCTTCGTTTTTCAGGCCGGCGAGATCTACGGCGGTTCCCGCTCCGCCTGGGACTACGGACCCCTCGGCGTTGAGCTCAAGGAAAACATCAAGAAGCAGTGGTGGCGTTCGATGGTCACCAGCCGAGACGACGTCGTCGGCCTCGACTCCTCCGTGATTTTGCCTCGCCAGGTCTGGGAAGCATCCGGTCACGTCGAGGTTTTCAGCGACCCGCTGATCGAGTGCACGAGCTGCCACAAGCGTTTTCGCGCCGACCACCTCGAAGAGCAATATGAGGAGAAGAAGGGCCGCCCGCCCGAAAACGGCCTCGACGACATTGCCTGCCCGAACTGCGGCAATCGTCACATCTGGACCGAGCCGCGCGCCTTCTCCGGCCTGCTCAAGACCTATCTTGGCCCGGTCGATGACGAGGCCGGCATGCACTACCTGCGCCCCGAAACCGCGCAGGGCATCTTCGTGAACTTCGCCAACGTGCTGCAGGCGTCGCGCTCCAAGCCTCCGTTCGGCATCGGCCAGATCGGCAAGAGCTTTCGTAACGAGATCACCCCCGGAAACTTCATCTTTCGCACCCGCGAGTTCGAGCAGATGGAGATGGAATTCTTCGTCGAGCCCGGTACGGACGAGACCTGGCACCAGTACTGGATCGATACCCGCATGAAGTGGTACACCGACCTCGGAATCAACCCCGAAAACCTGCGCCTGTTCGAGCACCCGGCCGAGAAGCTCTCGCACTACTCCAAGCGCACCGTCGATATCGAATACCGCTTCGGCTTCACCGGCACCGAGTTCGGTGAACTCGAGGGCGTGGCGAACCGCGGCGACTTCGACCTGTCGACGCACGCCAAGGCATCCGGTAAAGACCTCTCCTACTTCGACCAGACCAAAAACGAGCGCTGGACGCCCTGGGTGATCGAGCCCGCGGCCGGCCTGACCCGGTCGCTGATGGCCTTCCTGGTCGATGCGTATGTCGAAGAAGAGGTTCCGAACAATAAGGGCGGCGTCGACAAGCGCACCGTGCTCAAGCTTGACCCGCGCCTGTCGCCGGTCAAGGCCGCCATTCTGCCGCTGTCGCGCAACGAGAAGCTCTCCCCGATGGCCCGCGAGCTCGCGTCGAGCCTGCGCCAGCTCTGGAACGTCGACTTCGACGACGCCGGCGCCATCGGCCGTCGCTACCGTCGCCAGGACGAGATCGGCACCCCGTTCTGCATCACGGTCGACTTCGACTCGCTCGACGACCAGGCCGTCACCGTGCGTGACCGCGACACCATGGCGCAGGAGCGCGTGCCGCTCGCCGAGCTCGAGGCCTACCTGGCCGTGCGCCTCCGCGGCGCGTAGCGTTCAACCAACGGATGCCGCGACTCGGTCTCGAAAACCGCGCCGCGGGCATCCGTCGGGCAGACTGTAGAGCATGAAAGCGGTCTATTTCGAAGAATTCGGCGTGCTCCCGGTGCTGCGCGAGGTGCCAGAGCCGCTGATAAGTGCGGCCGGCGTGATCGTGCGGGTCGAGGCGACCGGACTCTGCCGCAGCGACTGGCACGGCTGGCTCGGCCATGACGCCGACATTGCGCTGCCGCACGTTCCCGGCCACGAACTGGTCGGCGTGATCGACGCTGTCGGGCCGCTCGTGCGCCGATTTCGGGTTGGTCAGCGCGTGACGGTGCCGTTCGTCTGCGCCTGCGGCGAGTGCCCGGAGTGCGACGCCGGCAACGGACAGGTCTGTCGCAACCAGACCCAGCCCGGATTCACCCACTGGGGTTCCTACGCCGAGCGGGTCGCGCTGCACAACGCCGACGTGAACCTCATCGCCATCCCCGATGACCTCGACGCCGGCGCTGCCGCGATGCTCGGCTGCCGGTTCGCCACCTCGTACCGCGGACTCGTGCACCAGGCACGGCTGCAGGCGGGCGAAACCCTTGTGGTCGTCGGCTGCGGTGGAGTCGGCCTAAGCGCGGTCATGATTGGGCAGGCGCTCGGCGCCATCGTCATCGCCGTCGACATCAATTCCGACGCGCTCGAGGCGGCGAGCCGGGTGGGAGCTGCTCACGTCGTCAACTCGGCCGAACTGCCCGACGACGAGGTGGTGGAGCGCATTCGGGCGCTCGCATCAGGGGGTGCAGACGTGAGTCTCGAGGCGCTCGGCCGGGAGAATACGGTGGCCATCGGCATCCGTTCCCTGGCAACGCGTGGGCGGCACGTGCAGATCGGCCTGCTGGCCGACGACCCGCGGATACCGCTCGGCACGGTGATTGCGCGGGAACTGACTGTACTCGGCAGCCATGGCATGCCCGCCCACGACTATCCGGCGCTGCTGGACCTTGTGCTGAGCGGCGGGTTGCGCCCTCAGGACCTGATCAGCCGCCGAATCACCCTCGCCGAAGTGCCTGCGGCACTCGCCGCCATGTCCACGCCCGCTGCGGCCGCCGGAGTCACCCTGATCGAGGTGACCCGGCCGATCTGACCCTCGCGAATTGCCTCGTTTGGCCCCCTGAGACCGCAGCGGCTGGCCCGTCGGTATCAGCAGGCGGCGCTGAACGGATGCTCAGGGCTGGCCGACACGGTCGGCCGTTCGGGAAAGCTAGGAGGCGATTGCGCCGGCATCCGTTGCACCGGCATCCGCTGCGCCGGTGGCGGGGAGCGTCACGTCGATGCCGAACAGGGCGTCGAGGCCCCCGAGGTAGGCGTCTTGCTCGCCGGCGCGGGCGAGCTCGCGGGCCCGCACCATGGGAGTGTGCAGCAGCACGCCGGCCAGGTGGCGCAGGGCCGACTCGGTCGCCTCGCTCGAATCGCCGCGGCTGCGGGCCCGGGCGATTTCGGCGTCGCGCAGCTCGAACACGTAGCTGCGTAGCGCCACCACGGCCGGGGTGAGGCTCTGCTCTTCGGCAACGTCGGAGAACTTGCGGGCCGCCTTGCCGACGATTTCTCGGGCTTCGGTCGTGGCGTTGAGCTCTTCGAGCGGGGCGTGGATGCTGATGGTTTCAAGGTCGAGCAGCTCGACGCCGGGTACCAGGGTCACGTCGGGGGCGACGTTGCGGGGCAGGCCGAGGTCGATGATGAGCTGCGGCGGCGCCTCTGGACCGGCGTCGGCCGGGCAGATGCGGGTTGGAGCGTCGGCGGTGGCTCCCGAAATGGCGAACGGATCAATGCCGATCTCGGCGCGGCCACGACTGATCAGGGCCGCATCGATCACGTGGTCATCGCGCAGGGTGCAGGTGACGACAACGTCGGCACGCGCCACCTCGGCAGCGAAATCCGCAGCGGGAACGGCTTCAATGCCGTGCGAGGTCGCGAATCCAACGGCGCGCCCGGATGGCGAGTAGACGCGAACGTTCTCGGCTCCGCGGTCGCGCAGGGCGGCGAGCGAGGCGCCGGCGTAGCGGCCGGTACCGACGAGCAGCACGCGGGCACTCGACCAGTCGCTGACCCGGCTTTCGGCCAGTTCGAGCGCGAGGCGCACGATCGAGCGGCCGGCCGAGCCGATGCCGGTGCGATTCTTGACGCCGCGAGAAGTCTGGGAGGCGCGCTGAAACAGACGCTCAAGTTCGGGGCTCGTGGTGCCATCGGCGCGAGCCTGTTCCAGTGCACGCCGCACCTGGCCGGCGATCTCGACCTCACCGACGACGACCGATTCGAGGCCGCTGGTCACGGCGAACAGGTGCTCGGCGACGCCATTGCCGTGCACGAGGGTGAGATTGTCACGCAGGGTGTCTTCGGCGACGCCGGTGCTCGCGCTCACGGCTTCGATCGCCGCGTACACGGCGGGCAGCGGCGACACGCCGTAGGGTTCATCGAGATCGAGGTAGGCCTCGAAGCGGTTGCAGGTCGCGACGACGACGGCACCGCTGAGCCGACCGTGCTGCTCGACCATGCGGGTGGCCGCAACGCTTCCGCCGACAGACAATTTCTCCAGCACATCGAAGGTGGAGTTTTTGTGACTGGCCGACAGAAGAATGAGCACTAGCCAATTCTACGACTTATTGCTGTACGCTTCCGGCGCGCATCGTCAGGGATGTTTGAGAAGATGGGGGGGATGATCCTCGACGCGCAGCATCCACTCTCCTCCGGCCTCACCGCCGACTCCCGCCTGATTCAGGCCTATCAGGGCGTTCGACCCGACGTGACCCCGGTGTGGTTCATGCGCCAGGCCGGGCGATCACTGCCCGAATACCGTGAACTGCGCGTCGGTACGCGCATGCTCGACGTGTGCCTCGACCCCGAACTGGCGAGCGAAATCTCGCTGCAGCCGGTGCGGCGCCACAACGTCGACGCCGGAATCTTCTTCAGCGACATCGTCGTTCCACTCAAGCTCGTCGGTGTCGACGTGACGATTGTGGCCGGCAAGGGCCCGGTGCTCGGCAAGGCCGTGCGCACGTCAGCGGATGTCGACGAGCTCACCGCCCTGGATCCCGCCATTCTCGATGAGGCTCTCGCGCCGATTCGCGACGCCGTGGGCCGCGCGGTGTCCCAGCTCGGATCGACCCCGCTGATTGGCTTCGCCGGCGCGCCATTCACCCTGGCCGCGTACCTGGTCGAGGGCGGTCCGTCGAAGGATCACATCCACGCCCGCACGCTCATGCACGCCGAGCCCGAAGCGTGGGCGCGGCTCATGGCCTGGACCGCCGATGTCACCGGCCGGTTCCTGCGCGCCCAGGTGCTCGCCGGCGCGAGCGCTGCCCAACTGTTTGACTCGTGGGCCGGAGCCCTGTCACTGGCCGACTATGCGGCATCCGTTGCGCCAGCTTCGGCGGCAGCGATCGCGCACGTGCGCGGCCTCAGCTACAGCGTCAACGGCGCTGATCGCAATGTACCGATCGTGCATTTCGGCGTGGGCACCGGCGAACTGCTGAAAGAAATGCACAATATCGGCGCCGACGTCGTAGGCGTCGACTACCGGGTGCCGCTCGATGAGGCCAACCGCCGACTCGGCGGAGCTGTTCCGGTACAGGGAAACGTCGACCCGGCCCTGCTGACGGCGCCGTGGCCCGTGCTCGAAGCGCACGTGCGCGACGTCCTCGAACGCGGACGCAGCGCACCCTCGCACGTGCTCAACCTCGGCCACGGCGTTCCGCCCGACACCGACCCCGACGTGCTCACCCGCCTGGTCAGCCTCGTGCACGACGTGAGCGCGGCCGAGTAGGAGCCAGCATGACCAGACCAATCGACGTTCTCGTCATCGGCGGGGGAGTGGCCGGCCTGGTCGCCGCCCGCGAATGCGCCCAGGTCGGCCTGGCCGTGACCGTCATCGAGACAACGGATGCCGTCGGCGGCCCGGTCGCCGGCCACGTTCTCGACGGGCTCACCCTCGACAGCGGCGCCGAGAGCTTCGCTGTGCGCGGAGGCACGGTCGCGTCGTTCATCGAGGATCTCGGCCTCACCGACCAGATCGTGGCCCCCAATGTCGCCGGGGCCTGGCTGCACTTGCCGGCCCTCAAGCAAGCGGATGCCGCGATGAGCGTTCCGCTGCCCAAGGCCGGCGTTCTAGGAATCCCCGGTTCACCGCTCGCCGACGACGTGCGCCGCGTCATTGGCTGGAAGGGGGCGCTGCGCGCCTACGCCGACCGTCTCATGCCCGTGCTCACGATCGGCCGCGAGCACAGCCTCGGTGACCTCGTGAAAAAGCGCATGGGCCAGCGCGTGCTCGACCGGCTGGTGGAACCCGTCGCGTCCGGCGTCTACACGACGAGCGCCGTCGACCTCGAGATCGATGTGGTCGCCCCCGGACTCAACCGTGCCCTCACCACGGCCGGCTCGCTCTCCGGCGCGGTCTCGGCCCTGCGTGCTGGCGCCCCGGCCGGGTCTAACGTCGGCGGCCTGCTCGGCGGAATGGCCAGCCTGCCCGCTGCGATCGTGGCCGCCCTGCAACGCCACGACGTGGCGATTCTGACCGGAACCACGGCCACAGCATTGGCCCGCTCGGGCACAGACGACGCGCCGACCTGGTCCGTCACCGTCACTCGGCAAGCGGATGCGGCCCCGACCGACCCCGCTGCCCCGACCGAACCCGCCGGCCGGGCCGACAGCGCCGCGCCCGCTGACGCGGGTGCGGCGACCGACCCCGCCGCGCCGCTTGCTCGACCGACCGACCGTACGCCCACCGTGAGCACCGAACCCGCCGCCGAGCGAACCACCAGTACCCTCACCGCCCGTTACCTCATCATCGCGACCCAGGGCGCGCAGGCACTGCGCCTGGTCAACCCGCTCGGTGACCAGTTCGACGCCCTCGCCGAGCTCGACTGGCCAGCACCGACTGCCGTCACCCTCACCACGCTCGTGCTCGATGCGCCAGCCCTCGACGCGCACCCACGCGGCACCGGCGTGCTCGTCTCGGCCGATGCCCCCGACGTCACCGCGAAAGCTCTCACCCACGTCACCGCGAAGTGGGCCTGGGTCGCCGAAGCGGCCGGCCCCGGCCGCCACGTCGTGCGGCTGTCTTACGGCCGCGCCGGCCAGCCTAACCCGACCGACGACCTGAGCGACAAGGAGCTGCAGGCCCTCGCCCTGCACGACGCGAGCGCCCTGCTCGGTGTGCCACTGGCAGCGGCCGCGGTGCGCGCTTTCGCCCGCACCGAGTGGCGCGACGCCCTGTCGCCGGCCACCCTCGGTGCTCCGGAACGCGCGCAGCAGGTGCGCGAGGCCGTCGCCGCGACCCCCGCAATGGAGATCACCGGTGCGTGGCTGGCCGGAACCGGCCTCGCCTCGGTCATCCCACACGCACTCGAGGCCGGCGACCGCATCCGCCACGCCGCCCTCGGCCTGACCATCACCGGGCCGGACGAGTAGTCCCGGTACCGAACCGCGGAGATCCTCGTCTTGAACCGCGAATGCGGCCCGAATGCGGCCCGATTCGCCGGATTCTCCGCAGTTATGCACGGGCCCCCGAACGGTGGGCGCGCAGGTGCCCCAAACTGTGCACTTCCTGTATTGATACGAGCACTCCGAGACATACCCGGGCATCACCCGAGATCGAAACGGCGAACCGGGTTACTCTGGGGAGACCTTACGAAAGTGGAGACTCAATGCGCGGAAAGCTTCTGTTCATCACGGGCGGCCTCGTTGGCTATGTGCTCGGTGCACGCGCCGGCCGCAAACGTTACGACCAGATCGCCGCCGCCGCCAATGACCTCTGGAACGCCAAACCTGTGCAACGCCGGGTGACCGAGGTGCGCGACGCCGCGCTCGAACTCGTCGGCGACGTTCCCGTGACCCTGTACAACGCCGGCAAGAAGGCCGTCACGCAGGCTGTCGCCAAAAAGAAGAAGAACAAGAAGGCGGCTGCCCAGACCTCGACAACGACAGCGAAAGCGGATGCCGCCGCCCCCGCAGCCACGGCCAGCACCACGACGAGCCGCACGGCCGCCGCGAAGCCGAAGGCGACCGAGAAGCCGACACCGACGGCCAAGGCCAAGCCGGCGGCTGACGACGCCCAGTAGCTCGTAGAATTCGGACACCCGTTACACCGCCGGGCGCGACACCCCGACGACACCCGAAAACAGGGAAGGCAATTCGTGACTAGCAGTGGATTCAACCCGAAGAGCAAACGTCCGTTGCTCGCGCTGATCGGGGAACTGCCCGGCCAGATCAGCGCTCTCGTGAAAGCCGAACTCGATGCCTTCAAGGCCGAGTTCACGGCCAAAGCCAAGAATTTCGGCATCGGTGCCGGCCTCTTCATCGTGGCCGGGGCTTTTCTGTTCTTCGCGCTCGGGGTGCTCGTTGCCCTCTTCGTGATCTTGCTGGCCCTCGTGCTGCCGCTCTGGCTTGCCACGCTCATCGTGCTGGTCGGGCTCCTGCTCATTGCCGCACTCCTCGTGCTCATCGGCGTCAACCGGGTGAAGGCGGCAACGAAACCCGACCCGGAGGGCGTGCACGCGAGCATCCGTCACGACGTTGATGCATTCAAGGGAGTTGGCGAATATGACCACAAATGACCTGCGCGCCGAAGCCCGACACGCTCGCGCCGAGCTCGCCTCGACGCTCGATGCGATCGAGTACAAGCTCAATATCCCCAAGCAGCTGCGCATCAAGCGCCGCCGCCTGACCCACGCCCTGTACCAACTCGGCGAAGACAGCCCGGCCGCCCTCGTCGGCATCGCCCTCGGTGCGGCGACCGTGGTCGGTGTCATCGTCTGGTTCGGCGCCTCCGCGGTGGCCAAAAACCGGTAGCAAGCGGGGTGGGTTCACAGCAACCGCACTGCTCATTTTGGTAGTGGGGGCAATTCAGAGCAAACTAGACCCATGACTCACCCGGCTGCCGGAGAGGCAGTAACCAGCGTTCAGCCCACCACTCCCACCGATACCGAGGTAACCGCGGCTTCGCCGCAAGGATTCACCCTCTTTACCGTGCTGCGAAGAGACCCGCACAACCCCGATGATCTCGACGGCCGCGATGTTCCGCACGCCGTGAACGAGCTCGACGACGTGGTGGCCTTGATCGAAGCCGAGGGCGTCACCGTGCGCGGCTTCTACGATGTCTCCGGCCTCAAGGCCGATTCCGACGTCATGATCTGGACCCACGCGCCCGAGGCAGAGACCCTGCAGTGGGCGAACCGTGAGCTGCGCCGCAGCCGCCTGCTGAAGAGCCTGTTGCCAACCTGGAACGCCATGGGCGTGCATCGGGACGCCGAATTCAACAAGAGCCACGTGCCCGGATTCCTGCGCGGAGTCGAGCCCAAGGCCTGGCTCACCATCTACCCCTTCGTGCGCAGCTTCGAGTGGTATCTGCTGCCCGAGGCTGAGCGCAGCGCCATGCTCGCCGACCACGGCCGCAAGGGCGCAGCCTACCGCGGTGCAATCGCCAACACCGTCTCCGCCTTCGCCCTCGGCGACTACGAGTGGCTGCTGCCGATCGAGAGCGACGAGCTCACCGAGCTCGTCGACCTCATGCGCGGCCTGCGCGACACCGAGGCGCGTCGCCACGTGCGCGAGGAGATCCCGTTCTATACCGGACGCCGCATCTCCACCGCCGAGCTGGTCGAGGTGCTTCAGTAATGACCGCTTACGACGCAGTGCTGCTCGCCGGTTTCGGCGGACCCGAAGGCCAGGACGACGTGATTCCGTTCCTGCGCAACGTGACCGGTGGTCGCGGCATCCCGGAAGAGCGCCTCGAAGAGGTCGCCACCCACTACCGCCACTTCGGCGGTGTGAGCCCGATCAACGACCAGAACCGCGTGCTCAAGGCCGCCCTGCAGGTTGAACTCCAGCGTCGAGGCATCGACCTGCCCGTGATCTGGGGCAACCGCAACTGGGCGCCCTACCTGAAAGACACGATCAGTGAGGCCCACGATGCCGGTCAGGATCGCCTGCTGGCCATCGCGACGAGTGCCTACAGCTCCTACAGCGGATGCCGCCAGTACCGTGAAGACTTCGCCGCAGCCCTGACCGACACGGGCCTAAACGACACGGTCCACATCGACAAGATCCGCCAGTTCTTCGACCACCCCGGCTTCGTCACCCCGTTCATCACCGGTGTCACCCAAGGACTCAAGGATGTCGTCGCGGCCATGCCCGGCATCGACGTCGAATCCGAGGTCGAGATTCTGTTCTCGACCCACTCGATCCCGATGACGGACGCCAACAAGAGCGGCCCGGCAGATCGCGGCTTCGGCGAGGGTGGCGCCTACGAGGCGCAGCACCGCGCCGTCGCCCAGGTCGTCATGGACGCCCTCGTGGAACCCGGAGACGCGTCCACCCCGCTCAAAACGCAATGGCAGCTGGTCTACCAGTCCCGCAGTGGCCCGCCCAGCATGCCGTGGCTCGAACCAGACATCAACGATGCGATCGCCCTGCTGCCGGCCCGCGGCATCCGTGCCGTGATCATTGTGCCGCTCGGATTCGTGAGCGACCACATGGAGGTCATGTGGGACCTCGATAACGAGGCCATGGAGACGAGTGCGAAGTTCGGCATCCACGCCGTGCGCGTACCGACCCCCGGCATTTCGCCCGACTTCGTCAGCGGCCTGGTCGACCTGATCGAGGAACGCCTCAACGACACCCCGGTCGAAGACCGTCCGGCCAAGACCGCGCTCGGCCCCTGGTACGACGTCTGTCGCCCCGGCTGCTGTGAAAACGTGCGCCTCGGCTTCAAGCCGGCCGTCGCGGGAATGGCACCATGACCGTCATTCGCGTAGGCACCCGCGCGAGTGCCCTCGCCCTCGCGCAGACCCAGACCATCGTCAACCGCATCGCGGCGTCGGCCGGCGTCGAGGTTGAAATCGTGCGCGTCACCACGCACGGCGATACCTCCACCGAGCCGCTGTCGAGCCTCGGCGGCACCGGCGTGTTCGCGAGCGCACTGCGTGAAGCCCTGCTGAATGACGAGTGCGACGTCATCGTGCACTCGTTCAAAGATCTGCCGACCGAGGCCCACGCAGGCTTGCGCATTGGCGCCATCCCCAAGAGAGCGGATGCCCGCGACGTGCTGGTCGCGCGCGCCGGCTTCACCCTCGACACCCTTCCGGAGGGGGCCCGCGTCGGTACGGGTTCGCCCCGCCGCGTCGCTCAGTTGCTGGAGCGTCGCCCCGACCTCACGATCGTGGACATCCGCGGCAACATCGACACTCGGATCGGGCGCGTCGCCGAGGGCGACCTCGACGCCGTCGTGCTGGCCGCGGCCGGCCTCGGTCGTCTCGGTCGTCTCGAATCCCTCGCACCGGAGTTTCTCGAGCTGTCGGCCTGGCCGACCGCTCCCGGCCAGGGTGCGCTCGCGATCGAGGTGCGTGACGGCAAGCCGGAGCGCCTGCTCGGCGTGGCACTCGCGGCGATGAACCATGGCTCTACTCAGGCGACAACCGCCGCCGAACGCACCGTGCTGGCCCGACTGGAGGCCGGTTGCGCCGCGCCGATCGGCGCCACCGCCGTGGTCGACGATGGACTGCTCTTTCTCACCGCAACCGTGTACAGCCCGGATGGATCCCGCAAGATCACCAGCTCGCACGCGGCGACGCCCGATTCCCACTCCGCACCCCATCTCACCGAAGCCGCGCTCGATGTGGCCGAACGAGTGTCCATAGATCTTCTGGCCGGTGGCGCGGCCGAGTTCGCTCCCCTGAAAGTGACTGAGTGACCACGTGACCAATCGACTGACCAAGCCCCTCGCGGGCTGGCGTGTTCTCGTTCCGCGCGGCGGCCCCTGGGGCGACCAGGTCGCAGCGAACCTGCGCGCCAAGGGCGCGCACCCGATCGTCGCACCGATGATCAACTTCGCCGCCACCGATGACGCGCCGGCTCTGAACGCGGCGCTGACCCGTCTGGCCGCCGGGGATTTCGACTGGATGACCATCACCAGCGCCACGACCGTCGACGTACTCTCGTCGCACCGCGCGGTTGTCGCTCCGGGAACCCGCATCGCCGCCGTCGGTGAGACCACGGCCGCCGCACTCATCGCGGCCGGCTACCACGTGGACATCGTGCCCTCCGAAGACAACTCCGCCCGAGGACTGCTCGAGGAATGGGAAACCGCGACCGCAGGGGTTATTCCGTTGCGCGTGCTCACCCTGCGCAGTGAGATCGCCAAGCCGCTGCTCAGCGAGGGACTGCGCCGCGTCGGCCACGACGTTGAATCGGTTGTCGCCTACCGCACCATCGGTGTTCCGGTCAGCGACCAGGTGGTCGCCGACGTTAAGGCTGGGCTCGTGCACGCCGTACTCGTCACGAGCGGCAGCGTTGCTCGTCAAGTGCGCGAACAGTTCGGGGACATTCCCGAACGCACCCTGGTTGCCTGCATCGGCCCGCAGACCGCCAGGGACTCCCGGACCCTCGGACTGCGCGTCGACGTTGTCGCCTCGGAGCGCAGCGCCGAGTCACTCATCGATGCACTCGTCGATGCAGCACTCGCGGGGAGCACGCCAGCAGCCTGACCCAGTCCGGTAACGAGCCGATAACGAAATGCACAGCCGGGCGGCGTAGTGTAAAGGGGTGACCAAACCCGTTATCCGCCCACGACGACTGCGCACCAGCGGCGCGCTTCGTCGCCTGGCCAGTGAAATCCGTCTCCACCCGGCCGAGCTCGTGCTCCCCATGTTCATTCGGGAGGGCAACGAGCAGCGGCCGATCAGCTCGATGCCCGGCGTCGTGCAGCACAGCATCGACAGCGCCCGTCGGGCCGTGGCTGAGGCGGCAGAAGCTGGTGTCGGGGGCATCATGCTGTTCGGAGTGCCAGAGGTGCGCGACGCGACCGGGACCGGCGCGACCGACCCCAACGGCATCCTCAACCTGGCCACCCGTGCTCTCGTCGACGAGATCGGTGATGCGCTCGTGGTGCAGACCGACTTGTGCCTGGATGAATTCACCGACCACGGCCATTGCGGCGTGCTCGCCGCCGATGGCCATGTCGACAACGACGCGACCCTCGAACGCTACCGCGACATGGCGCTGGCCCAGGCGAGCGCCGGTTCCGCGCTGCTCGGCCTCTCCGGCATGATGGACGGCCAGGTCGCCGCCGTGCGCGAAACCCTCGACTCCAATGGTTTCGAAGACACCGCTGTGCTGGCTTACTCGGCCAAGTACGCCTCCGCCTACTACGGCCCGTTCCGGGAGGCCGTCGCCTCGACCCTGGTCGGCGACCGCCGCACCTACCAGCTCGACCCGGCGAATCGACGCGAGGGCGTACGCGAAGCCCAGCTGGACATTGACGAGGGCGCCGACATCGTCATGGTCAAACCGGCCGGCAGCTACCTCGACGTGCTCGCCGAGGTCGCCGCGATGAGTGATATTCCCGTTTGGGCATATCAAGTCTCTGGCGAATACGCCATGATCGAAGCCGCAGCTGCGCAGGGCTGGATCGACCGGCGCCGCGCCGTCGAAGAGTCGGTACTGAGCATCCGTCGGGCCGGTGCCGACGCTGTACTTACCTATTGGGCCGTTGAACTGGCCACCTGGCTCAAGGAGGAGCGAGCATGACCGACACACTGTCAACCGAAGTGCACCACGTGGCCACCCGCAACGACGAGCTATTCGACCGGGCCCGGAAGGTCATTCCCGGGGGGGTGAACTCTCCGGTGCGGGCCTTTGGCTCGGTCGGCGGCACTCCGCTGTTTCTGGTGAAGGCCGCCGGCGCCTATGTCACCGACTCCGACGGTCGCGAATACGTCGACCTCGTCAACTCCTGGGGACCGGCCATTCTGGGCCACGCCCATCCCGAGGTCATCAAGGCCGTTCAGGATGCCGCCGCTCTCGGCCTGTCCTTTGGCGCCTCGACGCCCGCCGAGACCGAACTGGCCGAGCTCGTCGCCGAGAGGGTCGGCGCGGTCGAAAAGCTGCGCCTGGTGTCCACCGGCACCGAGGCGACCATGACCGCCATCCGACTGGCCCGCGGTTTCACCGGTCGTGACCTGCTGATCAAGTTCGCCGGGCACTACCATGGCCACTCCGACGGCCTGCTGGCCCAGGCCGGTTCCGGCCTCGCTACCCTCGGCCTGCCCGGTTCGGCCGGCGTCACGGCCGCGACCGCCGCGCAGACCCTCGTGTTGCCGTACAACGACCTCGACGCCGTGCGCGCCGCCTTTGAGGCACACCCGGGGCGCATCGCCGCGATCATCACCGAGGCTGCCGCCGCTAATATGGGCGTCGTCGCGCCGGATGCTGGCTTCAACGCGGCCCTGTCGGCGATCGCGCACGCGAACGGTTCCCTGCTCATCCTCGACGAGGTGCTCACCGGTTTTCGAGTGAGTCGCTCGGGCTTCTGGGGACTCGAGACCAGCAGTCTCGAGTCGGCCGGTGAAGAGTTTTACACGCCCGACCTGCTCGCCTTCGGCAAGATCATCGGCGGCGGCCTGCCCGCTGCTGCCCTCGGTGGCCGGGCCGACGTGATGGACTTTCTGGCACCGACCGGCCCGGTCTACCAAGCCGGAACGTTGTCGGGCAACCCGGTCGCGGTTGCGGCGGGCATCGCCACGCTCAACCTGCTCGACGAGAGCGTGTACGACCGGCTCAACGCAACCGCAATCATCCTCTCTGAGGCTGTTTCTGCCTCGCTCGCCGCCGAGGGCGTCGCGCACCGGGTACAGCGGGCCGGCAACCTGTTCAGCTTCGTGTTCGGCGAGGAGGCGCAGGGTTCGGCTCCGCGCACCTACGCCGATGTACAGCGCCAGGAGGCTTTTCGCTACGCCCCGTTCTTTCACGCCATGCTCGATGGCGGCGTCTCGCTGCCGCCGAGCGTGTTCGAGGCCTGGTTCGTCTCCGACGCACACGATCAGAGCGCGATCGGGCGCATCTTCGAGGCGCTGCCCGCCGCGGCCAAAGCTGCAGCGGCAGCCCAGCCAACGGTCTAATTGAGCAAACGCTCCCGGACCGGCCGGGAGCGTTTGCTTCAGTTGGAGAGTTCCTGCGCTGGGACATTACTGCTTTGTTCGCGTCAGACAACGAGTTTTCGGGCCGGACCGGGCAGACTGGAACAATGGCTTCCCTGAGCGTGCATTCCGACCGGCTCGAGATCCACTTGACGCGCACGGAAAGAACGCTCGCGCTGCGGCGTGACTCGATTGTGGTGCAGCGGGAGAACATCCGCTCGGTAATCATCACGGAAGATCCGTGGATCTGGCTGCGCGGCATCCGCTCACCCGGATCGATGATTCCGCTCGTGCTGGCGGCCGGAACCTGGAAGTTTCACGGCGGCAAGGACTTCGTCTCGATCAAGCGTCACCGCCCGGCCGTGGTGATCGACCTGGTCGACGAAGAATTCGCCCGCGTCATTCTCACCAGCCAGCACGCGGCCGACTTCGTCGACTCGCTGAAGCTGCCGGTCGAGCCGATGCCCGCCGAACCGACCAGCTAGGCGAACAAGAACAACACGAAGCCGATCAGCGGAAGCGTGCCCTGAATCAATGCCGCGAGAGTGTAGCGCGGACCACCGCTGCGAAGCACGCACGCGGCGAGCACCATCGATGCGGTCGTGAACAACACGAGCGCACGGCCCGCGTCGGGCCCCAAGTAAATCTAGGCCCGTCTGGTTCCGCGCATCGAGCTGTTGATGTTGGACCAGTGACAGGGCAGCGACGTAACGATCGAATTTGAGGCGCTGGATCCTAGAACGGTGGCGGGTCGGTGTCGTCGGTGTTCCAGTCGGTGTTCCAGGGGTCGGGCGGTGGCGGGGCTGGTGGTTCGGGTGGGGCTGCTGCCGGTGGGGCTGCTGCCGGTGGTGCTGCCTGTTGCTGCAGGTGCGGGTTGATGCGGGTGGCGGGGTGGGTGGCGTAGTGTTTGCCGGCGGGGCTGGTCCAGTGCACGGTGCCGTCGGGGTTGGCGACGGCTTTCCAATCGGAGAAGTGCTTGAGGTTGTGGTGGGTGGGCGAGAGGAAGTGGAGGTTGGTGGCGGTGGTGGGGCCGCCGAATTGTTTATCTATGGTGTGGTCGAGGTCGGAGTGGCCGGCGGAGCGGTTGCAGCCGGGGAAGCGGCAGGTTCCATCGCGTAGTCGGAGGTATTTCTTCAGCGCGGCGGGCACGCGGAACGGGGTGGAGCTGACGTCGAGGACGATGCCGGTGTGCGGGTGGGTGAGGACGCGCAGGAAACTCGTCGCCGTCCCAGCCAGCCGGCGGGCGGTCTCCGGATCGATCGGGCCGTAGCCTTCGAGCTCGGCGGGTTCCTCACTCTGACCCATCAGGGTGAGGACGGGGACGGTGATGTTGACGTTGGCGGTGAGGCCGGCGCCGAGGCCGCTGCCGGTGACGCCCTGCTGGAGCAGGTCGATGGCGACGTCGGCGCGGAGTTGGCTGAGGGTGCGGGGCTCATCGGGGCCCTGCAGACTGATCGCAGCATCGGTGACCCGGGTATAGACGCCTTGCAGGTCGTCGCCGGCCGCGCGCAGCCAGAGGGTGGCCATGCCGTCCTGGTCGGGGAAGAACTGCACCCGGCGGTCGGCGAGGCACCGGGTGCGGCGAACGGTGATGCTGTCGGGGTGGAACCGCTCCCGAAGTTTGCGAGCCTTGCCATCGAACTGCGTCGGAGTGAGGCGTTTCGCGTGCGGCAGCAACACCGCCTCCAGCTCGGCCCGGGCGGGCTGCGAGACGGAATCCAGCTGTTCGAGCAGCCGCTGGGCATGCCGCAGGGAGATCTCCCCAGTGCGGAGCGCGGTCAGGGTCTCGGGCCGGGACTCGACCAGCACCCGGCTCTCCCGCAACAGGCCGGACGCGGTGCCGGCCGGGATGCGCAGCGCACAGGCCATTTCGGCGACCAGGCCCTGCTGAGCGGCGAAGGTCGCATCCCAGTCGTGCTCATGTTGCGGACCGGCCTGGGGTCGGCCGGTCTCAGCACTGTTGGTGGTGTAATCCCACGCCTCGGTCAGGACCTCGGCCTTGCTCGCCTGCGCCCACGCGATGACCTTCTCGAGGAAGAGCACCCGGTCGACGAACTGCGCCTGGTGCCGCTGAAACGGACTCAGCACGTCTGCCGGACCACCAGGGGCCAGACCGGGTTGGTCCGGGTCAGCGTCAGCCGGGTCAACGTCAGCCGGGTCAGCCTCAGCCGGGTCAGCCTCGGCAGGGTCAGTGTGACGCTCGTCAGCGGTGCATCCGTCCGGGAGGAAAATGTCCGGGAGGAAATTGTCCGCAAGGTAGTTCGTATAAAGGAACGCTTCGCGGAGGTCCTCATCGAAGACGTTCTCGGGCGGCACCGCACCGAACACCTCGGTCAGGTCGAGGTCGGCCGGAATGGTCGGGCCGTCAATTAGCTCCGGGCGGCCAACCGCGGGGCTCACCGGTGCCGGGCTCACTGGTGCAGGGCTCACCGGTGCCGGGTTGACTGGTTCCAGATCGACCGGGTCGGTGACCTCATACGGGGCGCAGTCTCCGAGCCCCTCGGCCAGTTGGAGCCGCCAATCAGCCTGACACTGCGCCCAGAACACGTCGAACTCGGCACGCTCTTCGAGTGTGGACGGCGGGTAGCCGTGAGCCGCGAAGAACGGATCGACACGGCCCGGCTGTGGGGTGTCGCCGCTCTGGCTCATAGAACAAGTGTATCAAAACCATGCGCCAGAGTCGAGGGTTACTCAGATATGTTTGGATTTCTGTGCGAAGATGCATTCGGGCAGACCGCGCGTTGTCGAGACCGGCTCAGCCCAGTCCGTGGCGGTCTCGGCAAGCTCGACCAACGGCAGTGGCCGGGTTCTCCAGACCGCTCGCGGCGGGAGAGAGCGGGCTCGACCAACGGCTAGGGTCGGTTCCGCAGACCGCCTTGCGTCAGTCGCCCGGATCTTGTCAGGCTCGATCGACGGAAATCAGCGGACCTTCGGTGCACCAGCTAGCTGACGTCCTTCTTCCAGCTCACGGCGTACCCGATGACGGTGGCCACGAGCGCGTAGCCGAGCAGCACGAGGCCGCCCTGCCACCAGTCCAGGGGCGCTGCGCCGGCCGGGTTCATAAGCGTGAAGATGCTCGCGCCGACCAGGGCGTCGGAGGCGGCACCGGGGAGAAAGTTGCCGATCTTCGCGGTGACCTCGAGAAAAGAGGCCGCGAGCCGCAGCAGAGGTTCGACGAACTGGGTGAAGGCGAGCACGATCACGATCGAGGCGACCTGATTGGGCACGAGCACGCCGAGACCGACGCCGATCGCGGCCCACAGGCCCATGGCGAGCACCGAACGAGCTGCCAGCAGCCAGGTCTCCGAATCGAGGAGCAGCGCATCCACACCGAAAGCACTCATGACGCCGCCGCCGATACCAACGGATGCCGCCAGCGCGATGAGACCGAATGCCGCGCCGACCAAGAGGAGTGTGACCGTCTTGGCGCCGAGCACGACCCCGCGTCGCGGTGTCGCCAGAAACGTCGGGGTCAGCGTCTGGTGGCGAAACTCGCCGGTGGTCGCGAGGGCACCGATCAGCACCGGAAAGACATAACCGATCGAGGAGGCGAAGCTATAGATGATGGGTGGGAGGCTTCCGAAACCGCTCAGGTCGCCGCCGCCGGTATTCACAGTATCGGGGCTGATCACACCGGTCTGAAGCCCGGAGAACAGAGCGGCAAGGCCGCCGGCCAGCAGTCCGATGTAGCCAAACAGCACGAGGGCGAGTATCCACCAGAGGCGAGTGGTGAAAATCTTGGCGAATTCGGCCGCAATGGACCGCAGGAACGAAGTCATAGTGATTGGCCTCCGCCGACGAGGGCGAGAAACGAGTCTTCCAGGCCGACTTTCTGCCGATGCAGCACGCTCAGTTCGACCCCGGCTTCGAAGGCGAGGTGGCCGAGCAGGGCCGGGTCGCTGGTTGCCGCGATGAGTCCGGTGCGGCCGGTCGTGAAGGTGATGCCGGCCGCCGTGAGTGCGGTGGCGAGGTTCTCGCGGTCGGGAGAATCCACGATCGTCTGGGCCGCGGTATCCGTGTCGAGGCTTGACAAGGGCCCGAGGTGCACGAGCTCGCCGCGGGCGATGATCACGACGTCGTCGACGCTCTGCTGCACCTCGGAGAGCAGGTGCGAACTGACCAGAACGGTGCGTCCTTCGGCGGCCATGTCGCGCAGAAAACCGCGAATCCAGCGGATGCCCTCCGGGTCGAGCCCATTGATCGGCTCGTCGAGAACCAGTACGCCCGGGTCGCCGAGCAGGGCATAGGCGAGGCCGAGGCGCTGGCGCATGCCGAGCGAGTAACCGCCGACGCGTTGGGCGGCATGGGCGGCGAGGCCCACCTGGGTGAGCACCTCCAGCACCCGGGTGCGCGGCAGTCCGGCTGCGATAGCGTAGACGCCGAGGTGGTCGCGAGCAGAACGACCCGGGTGAAAACTCGCCGCTTCGAGGGCGGCCCCGACCGTTTTAAGCGGATGCGGCAGGTCGCGATAGCGCACGCCGCCGAAGGTGGCCGTTCCGCTGCTCGCGGCGACCAGCCCGAGCAGAATACGCAGGGAAGTGGTCTTTCCGGCGCCGTTCGGTCCGAGAAAACCGGTGACCCGGCCGGGTTCGACTGTGAAGGACAGATCGTTGACCGCGGTGACACCGCCAAAGCGTTTGCTGATGTTCGTGAACTCGATGAGCGCGCCGGTCGGCATCCGACTCCCCTCTGTGCTGCTTCAAGAAATAGTGGTCCCAGCCTATTCCCCGCTTGGCCGTTTTCGGCTGCCGACCGGGATTATTTGGTGAGGGCGTGCTGTTCGCAGGTCGGAGCAGCCAGCGCAACGCACTCGGGGCAGACCACGAGTTGCTCCCGGCAGGAGGCGTCCCGGCAGTTGCGCATGTTCGTGGTCGGTGCCGCGCAGACCTGGCAGCTGCCGAGTACGGCAGCCTCTGGGGCGAAGTCGATGGACATCCGCTGGTCGAAGACGTAGAGCGAACCCGACCACAGGCCTTCGTTGCCGAAGGTCTCGCCGTAGCGCACGATGCCACCGTCGAGCTGGTACACCTCGCCGAATCCGCGCGATTTCATGAGACCGCTCAGCACCTCACAACGGATGCCGCCGGTGCAGTAGGTCACGACCGGCTTGCCCTTGAGATGGTCGTATTTACCGCTGTCGAGCTCGGCCACGAACTCGCGGGTATTGGCCACATCCGGCACGACCGCGTCCCGAAAATGGCCGATCTCGGCCTCGAACTTATTGCGCCCGTCGAAGAAGACGACCTCATCGCCCCGCTCGGCGACGAGCGCATTGAGCTCGGCCGGTTGCAGCTTGGTTCCGCCGCCGATGACGCCGTTCGCGTCGACGCGCAGTTCGCCGGGGGCTCCGAAGCTCACGATTTCGTCGCGCACCTTGACCACAAGCTTGGGAAAGTCGAGGCTGTGGCCGTGCGAGTCGAGCCCGGTGCCCTCGCTGAACTTGAAATCGATGTTCTTGAACGCCGGGTAGTCGCGGGTCTTACGGATGTACTTCTTGATCGCCGGCAGGTCGCCGCCGACCGTGCCGTTCAGGCCGTCCTTGGAGATCAGGATGCGCCCGCGCAGGCCGAGCCCGGCGCACAGGTCGCGTTGCCAGAGCCGCACAGCGTCTGGATCGGCCAGGGGAGTGAAGATGTAATAGAGCAGAATTTTCGGAATGGCCATGAGTCCATTTTATTAGGGGCGCGTAGGCTGGCCGCACAACAAATAGGAGGCCCCTCGTGACCGTAGATCCGCTCGCCCGCTTCGGCGAAGTGCCCCAGTTCTCTCTCACGAGCGCCGATATGACCGACGGCGGACCCCTGCAGCCGGCTCAGTACGGCGTGGACGCCGGGGGAGCGGATGTCTCCCCCCAGCTGGCCTGGACCGGTTTCCCGCCCGAGACCCAGAGCTTCGCCCTGACCGTGTACGACCCCGACGCCCCGACCGGCTCCGGGTTTTGGCACTGGGCGGTAGCGAACCTGCCGGTATCGGTGACCGAGCTGCCCGCCGGAGTCGATGCCCTGCCGTCCGGCTCGCTCGTGTTGCCGAACGAGCAGCGCCTGACCTCCTTCTCCGGTGCCGGACCGCCGCCGGGAACGGGCACCCACCGCTACCAATTCATCGTGCACGCCGTCGACGTGCCGTTGCTCGACATCGACGCGCAGTCGACGCCGGCCGTTCTCGGCTTCAACCTGCACTTTCACACGCTCGCGCGTGCGGTGCTGGAGGCGACCGGGGTCGCGGGCGGGGCATCCGCTGCCTGAGTTGAAACCGGGAATTTACCCCATATGGGGTAGCTCTCAGCGGGGATTCGGGGGATTCGACATAACCTCAGGTAATGAGTTACACCAGTACCGCGTTCGACATCGTTCGTCCCACTCCCCTCGCAGCACACCCCTCGACTTCGGCGGGCACCGCCCGCGCTGACCGCCGCGCACCGGCCTGGCTGCACGGTATCCGTTTGCACGCGGACGGTGTCACCGTTGATCGGTCTACGCATCGGGAGACGGGCATCCGTCGGCTGCCGGTCTGGGCTTGGCGTGCACTCATGTTGCGGCGCGCGACACCGGTGCACAAGTTCAATCTGCACCCGATCGACTCCGTGGAGTACGACCTCGATATCGACTACATCGGCGACGGCCAGAAGATTCACCGGCTCGACGTCCTCGTGCCCAAGCGCACGGATGCCGTAGCGGCGCCCCTGCCGGTCTACGTGTACTTTCACGGTGGCGGCTGGACCTCGGGCGACAAGGATCCGCTGACCAAATACTGCGCGAGCCAGGCCGCTGAGGGCATGATCGTCATCAACGCCAACTACCGCATGGCGACGCGGTTTCAGCTGGGCCACATGATGCAGGACGGCAACGCGGTGCTCGACTGGGTCGCCCGCAATGTCGCGGCCTATGGCGGCGACCCGACGCGCATCGTGCTCGGTGGCGATTCCGCGGGCGGCCACATCGCCGCGCTGCTCACGGCCGCCGCCTATGCGCCCGAACTCGCCGAGCACTACGGCATTCGTCCCCCGGTCACTGCCCGCCATCTGCGCGGGCTGGTGCAGCACTGCAGCATTGCCGACTTTTCGGTGCTGTTCGACCGCGGATTCGTCTTGAGCCTCAATTTCGTGCGGATGCTGCTGCCCGAGCGGGGCCGCGGGCTGCACCTGCGCACGGCTGCCCGGTTCATGTCGCCGATCGAATGGCTCGACCGGGGCTTTCCGCCGGTGTTCGTCACGACCTCGGAGCGGGACTATTTCTATCGCGCCAACCTCAACTTCATCGAGGCGCTGCGGGCGCGCAAGATCTGGGTGGACACCCTGATTTACGGACGTCGCAGCGTCAACACCAAGCACACCTAGCAGCAGGACGACTCGCATCCGGAATCGCAGGAGGTCTACCGTCGCCTCGGCGCCTTCGTTCGTGCGGTCGCGCCGCGCGCGGTGGTCGCTGTTTAGGACCGTGCGCCGGTCGCGGCGAGCACCCCGCCGAGCCCGATCATGATCACGCCGCCGGCCGAGGAGAGATTCTCGACGCGCTTCGGTGATTTCGCGAACCAGGTCCGCGCCGTGCCGGCCGCGAGGGCCCAGGTGCTGTCGCCGAGCAGGGCAAGCACCACGAAGACCAACCCAAGCACTGCGAGCTGCAGCGGCACATCGCCAGCCCGGTAATTGACGAACTGCGGCAGTACCGCGATGAAGAATACGAGCGACTTCGGATTGCTGAGCCCCACCACGAACCCCTCGAATACGAGCCGCCACTTGGTTTTACGCGCCACGCGGGCCTCGCTCATCCGGGCCGCCTTGTGGCGGTTTCGAATAGCCTGCACCCCGAGATAGATGATGTACGCAGCACCGGCGAACTTCACGATCGTGAACAGCAGCACGGACTGGGTCACGATCGCGCCGAGTCCGAGCGAAACCGCGATGATCACCGGAATCAGACCGAGAGCGTTGCCGAGAACGCTGAGAAAGCCACCGAGGCGTCCGAGAGCGAGCGAACGCCCGATCACAAACAGCACGGTCGGGCCGGGAATGACGATGAGCGCGATCGACGCGAGGGCGAACGTCAGCAGGGTGGGCAGGGAAACCATGTTTGAGCATATCGTGCAGGCAAGCTGGTCTGGAGAGACGGATGCTGGCGCTCACCCACAACGGATTGCCCGCCTGAGCCGCGGCCTCGCTAGCATCGGGGTCGTGCATATGTTCTTCAGAACCCTCCTCCATGCCCTGCTGTCGCAGTTCGGCCCCCGGCTCGGTCACTTCGACGTGGCGCGCACCAACTTCGTGACGCTGCCCACCGACCAGGACATTTTGCGGCACATGAACAACGGCGTCTACCTGTCGATCATGGACGTAGCCCGCTTCGACATGCTGCACCGCACCGGCGTCTGGGCGATCTTCAAACGGCAAGGCTGGTACCCGGTCGTCGTGTCGGAAACGATCAGTTTTCGCAAGTCGCTCAAGCTCGGCCAGAAGTTCACGGTCGAGTCGCGCATCATCGGGTTCGATGAGAAAGCCGTGTACGTCGAGCAGCGCTTCGTACGACCGGATGCCGATGGCGCGCCCGAAATCTACGCCCACGGTCACATTCGTGGTCGCTTTCTCAAGCGCACCGGTGGAATCGTCACGATCGACGAACTGCTCGAGGCCATCGGCGTCGCCCCCGACAACGTGAGCGTGCCCGACTGGCTGCTGGAGTGGGCAGCCACCGCGGCGGTCCCGCCCACGCGCGCTCCCGCCCCCAGCATCTGGAACTAACCGCGCGGATACGGTGACGTCGGGGGAATCCATGCTCGCAACGCTAGGGCGACTTGACTGCGGGGTGCTTGGTCTTTCCATGAAGATCAACCTCTTCGACTCACGTGCGCCAGGGTGGTTCCGGGCTGGGCGTATTGGCCCGGTGGGTTTGGGCTGGTCGCCAGGTCTGAGACGGGTCCCAGAGGAGTGGGCCGAGTAGTTGGGGTCGGCCGTGGATCATGCGGATTTTCCAGCCGCTGATGTCGATCATGTGGTGGTGGTACCAGCACAATAGGACCCCGTTGTCGATGCGTTGCTAATACGACCCCAACCTTGGCCTGTGGCGAAGCATGATGCGCCTTCGGTTCCTAATTCGTTGCCTTCAATCGCCCTACCGGGCTCCCGAGTTACGTTGCTTATTCAAGCTCAGGCGGGCTTTCTGAGCAAATGTGATCCCTTTTCGCTCGCCCATAGCGAACGCTCTTTGTCATTATTCAGGAGGTGGCGAAACGGGTGGCCATCATCATTCAGGATTTGGTGTGGCCCACGAGGCGGATGTTGCTGGTGGGACAGCGCCCCGGCCCTCGAAGGTCATGCTGGCCAGATACTCCTAAATTCTGACGGTCGCACCGCCCAGGAACTCCCGAATGGTGAAAGGGAAAGGGGCCGGGATGCTGGCGGCATCCGCTCCCCGCCAGTCGCGCTACTGCTTGTTGAGTGGCAGCAGGATTCCCTTCACCGACGGATCGGTCGCGAGGAACTTCTGCACGGCCGGGTCCTGGAAGGCCGCGACGAGCTTCTTGATGTTGTCGGTGTCGGCGTAGTCGCTGCCGATCGTGAGCTGGCCGGCGAAGTCGTCCGGTGCGGCGGGGGCGAAGATTTGCTGCTCGAGCGGGATCTTTGCGGCGAGGTAGTACTCGGTGTACCCGGCGGCGGCATCGATGTCGGGCAGCGCGCGCGACTGGGCGGCGAAGTCGAGCAGCACGAACTTCAGGTTCTTCGGATTCGACGCGATGTCGTCCTGGGTCGCGGTGCCGGCGGTTGCACCGTCCTTGAGGGTGATGAGCCCGGCGTTCTCGAGCAGCCATAGCCCCTGTGCCTCGTTGGCGGGGTCGGAGTAGAGCGAGATGGTGGCGCCATCCGGGATCTCCTCGACGCTGCCCCACTTCTCGGACCATAGCCCGAAGCCCCACCGGAAGACCGGTGTCGCCGCCGTCTCCCGGAAGTCGGGGTTGGCCTCGAGCACCTGGCTCAGCCAGAGCTTGTGCTGGTAGATCGTGCCGGCGACCTCGCCCTCGCTCACCGCACGGTTGATCGTGTTGCTGTCGGAGAGTCCCCTGAAGGCGACCGTGATCCCATAGTCGGCGGCCACGTTCTTGGCGACGAACTCGACGAGGGTCTGCTCGGCCGCGTTGCCCTCCGCCGTCGCGATGACGAGCGTGGCGCCCGCGACCTCGTTCGGCGAGACGCTCGGATTGAGCAGCGGGATGCCGATCGCGGCGGCGACCGCGACGACGGCCACCGAGGCGCCGGCGATCCAGGGCCAGCGGCGGCGCGTCTTGAGCTCGAAGCCGTGCGGCTCGTCGGGGTCCTGCGAGGTGGGTTTGGTGATCGTGCCTTGGGACATGGTGTTTCCTTTCGAGGTGCTGGAGTCGTGGTGACGCAGTGGCGTGAACGGGCGGGTGGCAGGGTCGAGCGGATGCCGGGTGGGGAGGCTCATGCCAGGCAAGGGTGGTTCGGCGGAAGCGTCCCCGCGCTCAGCGTGGGACGGACATCGACTTCGCGCGCCTCGGCTGGCGCTCGCGGGCGTGCGGCGTCGCCAGTCGCACGAGCCGGTCTCCGAGCAGCTGCACCGTGGCGACCGTCGCGACGAGGATGATGATCGTCGCGAGCATGACGGTGTTGTCGAAGCGCTGGTAGCCGTAGGTCACCGCCACGTATCCGATGCCGCCGGCGCCGATCGTGCCGGCGATCGCCGAGTACTCGATCATCGCGATCGTGTTGATCGTGAGCCCGCCAATGATCGCGGGCAGCGCCTCGCTCAACTGCGCGGTGCGGACGATCTGCAGAGGCGACGCACCGGACGCCCTCGCGACCCGCACGAGCGTGGGCGGTACGCCACGCAGCGAGTTCTCGACAATGCGGGTGAAGAACGCGATCCCGGCGATCGCCATCGGCACGACGGCCGCGGCGATGCCGATGTTGGTTCCGGTGATGAAGCGCGTGAACGGAACGATCGCCGCCATCAGGATGAGGAACGGCAGCGACCGGCCGATGCTGACGATCCAGCTGATCGACTGGTGTAGCGCGGGGTTCTCGACTAGGCCGCCAGGCGCGAGGTTGTGCACGAGCGCGCCAAGCGGCACCCCGACCAGCACGACGATGACCATGACGATGCCGACCATGATGAGGGTGTCGATCAGCGCCGGGAACACGAGCGCCGGGATCTCGGCGATCGGCACGTTGTTGTTCGTCGGAAGGGCCGTGCGGATGCCGGTGGCGAGCACGCTCAGGGCAGCGCTCATGCAACACGCTCCAGTGCGGGCACTGTGGACGAGATCGAGGCCGCCGGGGTTGTGTCGCCTGCCGCAGCCGGGGCGGACGCATCCGCGTACGTCGAACGCCCGCCATCCGAGGACCTCGAAGACTCCTCCGCCGACCGGTCGGCCAGAGCCGCAGCCTCCGGATCCTCGGGCACGGGCCGGGCATCCAGCCCCAGGCGGCGGGCAGTCTCAACAAGCAGGGCCGGGTCGACCGCGCGGACGCCGATGTTCGCGTGCCCGACCGTCTGGCCGGCGACGGTCTCGATCGACGCGCCGAGCACGGAGACCGGGGTGTCGAGCTCGCTGGCCAGCCGTAGCACCCAGTCGGCCGGCACCGCGCCGGAGGTGTAGCTCACGAACCAGTGCGTCTCGCCCAGCTGCGGTGTGGCGTGCGGGCGGGCCGGGCGGAGGGCGCGGCCGAGGGCGGATGCCGGGTCGCGCAGCAAGTCGACGATGCGCCCGGACTCGACGATGTGGCCGTGGTCGAGACGGGCGACGGCATCCGCAACCTGGAGCACGGTGTCCATCTCGTGGGTGATGAACAGGATGGAGAGGTCGAGGTCGTCACGAAGCTCCTTGAGCAGGGAGACGATGGATGCCGTCGACTCGGGGTCGAGGCCGGATGTCGCCTCGTCGGAGAGCAGCACCTGCGGGCGCAACGCGAGCGCGCGGGCGATACCGACGCGCTGGCGCTGGCCGCCGGAGAGCTGGTGCGGGTAGTGTCCGGCGCGGTCGGAGAGCCCGACGCGGTCGAGCAATTCGGCGACGCGGCGCTTCGCCTCGGCGGTGGTGACGCCGAGGTATTCGAGCGGTAACGCGACATTCTGGGCGGCCGTGCGACGGCTGTAGAGGCCGTCGGACTGGAAGATCGTTCCGATGCGGCGGCGGGCCGCGCGCAGCTGGCGCTCGCCGAGCTGGGAGAGGTTCTCGCCGTTGACAAGCACCGAACCGGACGTGGGCCGCTCGAGCAGGTTGACGCACTGCGCGAGGGTTGACTTGCCGGCGCCGCTCGGTCCGACGACGGCGAAGATCTCGGCGGCGTCGACGCGGAAGTCGAGCCGGTCGAGGACGACCGTCGCCTTGGCGCCGTGACCGTAGACCTTGGTCAGTTGTTCGATGCTGATCATGGCCGTGAGCCTATTGTCGGCGCGGCGCGGCGCCTAACCGCGGCAAAACAATGTTGCGTCGCGTGACGATGTGTGACGCGAACGACTTCCGCTGGTTGAGCAGGTCTCGGAGCGATCGTCTCGAAATCAGAAGATGCGGTGGGGTTTCGACTCGTGCCAGAGCGCGTTGCTCAACCAGCAGAAAACAGCCCGGGGGTCGTGGTGGTCTCGGTACGAAAAGTTTCCAGCGGCGCTTGGGTTTGCGGCTGGGGTCGATGCTCGCTGGTGGGGCGAACCGGCGCACGTTGTCGACGACCTGCACCCTTCAGCCTCTATGGATCACGTGGTGGTGGCTGGGGCCGGGCAGCGTGCCGTTGTCGATGTTGGTTAGTCCTCCTGCGTGCCAGGGGAGGACGTGGTGAACTTCGGTCCAGCGGGCGGGGATGGTGCAGCCGGGGATGGTGCAGCCGCCGTCGCGGGCGGCGATCGCGGCGTGTTGTTTGGCGGTGAAGCAGCGGATTTTGTCGCCGAGGTAGAGCACTTCGCCGTCGTCGCAACCCTGGGTCTGCGCCGTTAGGGCGCAGGCCCTGAGCAAATCGCCGAACGTTAGCGTTCAGGCGGTGCGAGCCGGAACGATCAGGTCCTTGTAGAACTGGGCGTGCGCGGGGTAGTAGTGCTCCCACTGCGGTAGCGGCAGACCGGCGCGCGAGGCCACCAGGCGATCGAGGTAGTAGTCCCATCCGGGGCCAACCGTGGAAGCTTCCGACGGGCTCCGCAGGCGCTGCCCGAAGGTCAGGTTGGTCATGCCGTCGCCCTCGACCAGGTGGAACATGGCCCGCCAGGAATCCTCACCCTCGCCGAAATCACCGTTGAACCGGTGCGGAGCCTGGCATTCGCGAACGCTCACGTACTCCCACTTGGCATCGGGTTCGGCGGTCATCTTGAACTTGACCGCTCCGGTGGCCGGCGAACCGGTAAAGGTGCCGATCCACTTCTCCAGCTCGGCCGGGCGGGTCAGGCTCGCCCAGACTTGTTCGATCGGCGCATTGAAGAGCCGATTGAGCATGAGATACAGGCCGTCCTCGCGGTGAACGAGACGACCGGTGGGCTTGGCTGACATGGTGACCTCCACTTTGAGTGAAACGCGAGTCTTCCCTCAGGCTAGGCCACTTTCAACCCGTCGGCTACAAGCGTCGATCCGTCTACTACGCACCCTCGAGCACGGCCATCGCGGCGTTGTGGCCGCCGAGCCCGCTGACCCCGCCGCCGCGCCTCGCACCGGCCCCGCAGATCAATATGCGCGGATGCGAGGTGGCTACTCCCCAGCGCTCGGCTGGAGTGCCGCGCGGCTCGTCATCCTCGAGGAACGGCCAGGACAGCCCGCCGTGAAAAATATTGCCGCCGGGCAGGTTCAGGGCGTGCTCGAGGTCGAGCGTGGTCTTGGTTTCGATGCAGGGACGACCGGCAGCATCCGTCATTAAGAGGGGTTCGATCGGCTCGGCCAGCACCGAATTGAGCGAACGCAGCACTGCGGCCTGCAACTGCGCCCGCATCTCGTCGTTGTTGGCCTCGGTGAGCGCGCGATGGGGCGTGTGCAGGGCGAAAACGGTGAGCGTGTGCGCCCCGGCCTGGGCGAGTTCGGGCGAAAGAATGCTCGGATCGGTCAGCGAATGACAGTAGATCTCGCACGGCAAAACGGAGGGAATCTCCCCGGCCAGCGCCTGCTCATACGCGGCCTGCAATTGCTCGTACGACTCGTTGATATGAAAAGTGCCGCCGAACGCGGCCTCGGGCGACACGCTCGCGTCCAACAGCTGCGGCAACCGGGTCAGCAGCAGGTTGACCTTCACCTGCGCGCCCTCCGGCTTTCCTACTACAGCGGATGCCGTTCTTCCAGCGCCCAGCAGCTCCCGCAGCGACCAGGGCGCGACGTTCGCCAAAATCACCGCGCCGTGCGCCCGCTTGACGCGACCCTCCTGGAAGTACTCCACGGCTCCGTCGGCGCTGACCGATGTGACTTCCGCCCCGACTTCAAGCCGCGCGCCGGCAGCGCGGGCCGCCCGCTCGAGCGCCCCGGTCACGGCACCCATTCCTCCGATCGGCACGTCCCAGTCCCCGGTTCCATTGCCGATCACGTGGTACAGAAAGCAGCGGTTCGCGTCGAGACTGTGGTCGGCGAGGCTCGTGAACGTGCCGATCAGCCCGTCGGTGGCCACGACGCCGCGCACGAGGTCGTTCTCGAAGCGGTCGCTGATGGTCCGGCCGAGCGGCTGCTCGATCAGCGCGGCCCAGAGCGCGTCGTCGTCGACCAGTCGCTTGGCCTCCGAGCGGGTGAGCAGTGGTTCGCAGACCGTGGGGAACACGGCGCGGGCCAGCCGGGCGGTGTCCTCGTAGAACGCGTTCCACGCGTCGAAATCGGCCGCAGCCCCGATGCGCGCGAACGAGTCCCTGGTCGCCGCGGCGTCGCCGTGATCGACCAGCAGCCCAGCTGCGCTGTCAGCCGACGCGCTGCCAGTAGACGCGACGCCCGGCATCGGCGTATACGACGAATACCGCCGCCGGGCCAGCTCAATGTCGAGGCCCAGCTCGTGAATGATGCGCGTCGGCAGCAGGCTGACCAGATAGGAGTAGCGCGAGAGGCGAGCGCCCGTGCCGGCGAAGGCATCCGCTGAAATGGCGGCACCGCCGACCTGCGGCTCGCGTTCGAGCACGAGTACTCTGCGTCCGGCCTGCGCGAGGTAGGCGGCGGCGGCCAGGCCGTTGTGTCCGCCACCGATGATCACGACGTCGTGGGTGGGTTCGCTCATGCGTGCGAGCCTATCCAGTCCAGGCGCGGCCGCGTCGACCTTGGTGGGGTTGTCGACGACGGCAGCCACCGGGCCAGCCAGGCTCTGGCGCCGAGCCTGATGCCGGTGCAATATAGGAACAAGCGAGAGGTGCACCGTGGGCAAAGACATCAGAAGTTTCTGGAGCGAAGACCCGATTAGCGCGCTGCGGGTGACCTCCGGCTTCAGACTGGCGACGCTTGACACGGGGTCAACGCCAGGTTTCAAGGGTTCCAAAAAAGACTCGGCCGCGGCGGGAACCCAGGCGGCCGGCGTCCTCTCGCACCTACAGGAGATGCTCTTTGCCAACAGCACCTGTGGGGATAACCGCAAACTTCTGCTCGTACTGCAAGCCATGGACACGGCCGGCAAGGGCGGCATCGTTCGCCACGTCGTCGGCGCTGTTGACCCGCAGGGCATCAGTCACTTTGCCTTCAAGGCGCCCACCAAGGCGGAGCTCAGGCACGACTTTCTCTGGCGTATCCGCAAACAAGTGCCTGCGGCCGGAATGATCGGCGTGTTCGACCGGTCGCACTATGAAGACGTGCTCATCGCTCGGGTGCACGAACTCGCCCCGGCGGCAGAGATCACCAAACGCTACGACCAGATCAACACGTTCGAGCAGGAACTCGTCGATGATGACACCGTCGTGATCAAGATCATGCTGCAAATCAGCTCCGCCGAGCAGAAGGCTCGCCTCGGCGAACGCCTGAGCCGGCCAGACAAATATTGGAAGTATCACCCGGTAGACGTAGACGAGCGGATGCATTGGCCCGCCTATCAGGACGCCTTCCAGATCGCACTCGAGCGCACCTCGACGGCGGCGGCGCCATGGTTTGTCGTGCCAGCCGACCACAAGTGGTACGCGCGCCTGGCCGTGCAGCACCTGCTCATCGATGAGCTGAAGGGGATGGTGCTGACCTGGCCGGAAGCATCCTTCGACATTGAGGAAGAAAAGTTGCGCCTGTCAACGACCTGACGCTCCCGACGGCTAGGCGCTTCTCCAGCGCGACACCGCGCGGGCCAGAATAAGCCAGCTTAAGCTGATCAATAGGAGTAAGGCGGCGGCGGCAATGATCCCGGCACTTCGACCCAGCGCCACATCGAAGATGAAGATGACTGTGCCGGACACGACGACCGCCACACCGACCAGGGTGGCGCGCACCAGGACGCTGCCGACTTGCACGATCTGCGCCATAGCCTGCTGTCGGAACAGGAGCCGGTGCAAGATGACCGGACCAAGCCCGAGGGCCGTGGTCAGAGCCGTCACGCAGACCAAAATCAGGTACAGCGTGATCTGGTACCGGTCCAGCTCGGTAAAACGTGGCTGAAAGGCGACGGCGAGCAGAAATCCGCCGATGATCTGCGTTCCGGTTTGCGTGACGCGAAGCTCCTGCAGCAGTGAGTTCCAGTTGCGGTCCAGCCGTTCGTTCGCGGTCTCGGTGCGGCCGTCCTCCGGCGCGACATCTGGAGCTGATCCTGAATTGGGCGGGGTCATGCTCCGAATGCTAGCGCCCGTGATGCTGCGTTGCCACGAAGCCGGGTGGGCCGAAGCCAGCGGCGGTCTCGAACTGCCGGAGCCGTGAGACGCGTGGGTGCACTTCGAACGCGAAGGCAAGTGATCGGTTGCTTCCCGGGGGGGGGGGGGGGGGGCGCNGGGGGGGGGGCCTATCTTCTTGTCAAGCGGCAAGGGCGTGTTTGGTCTCGTAGAGAGCACCGTCGCGGAGCATCGCGAAGAGGACGTCACACCGCCGCCGGGCGAGGGCGATAAGGGCTTGGTTGTGTCGCTTGCCTTGGGCGATCTTGCGGTCGTAGTAGGTCCGGGAGACCGGGTCTCGGAGAGCGGCGAAAGCGGACAGAAACAACGCGCGTTTGAGGATCTTGTTTCCCCGTCGTGAGGGATGTTCGCCTCGGATCGAGGAGCCGGAGCGACGGGTTACCGGTGCGAGGCCGGCGTAGGCGGCGAGGTGGCCGGCGGTTTCGAAGTGCTTGCCGGCGACTTCGGTGAGGAGCCGGGCTGCGGTCCTGACGCCGACTCCGGGCATGCTCGTCAGGACGGGGGAAAGAGGGTGCGCCTCCACCAGCTTCTCCACCTCGACGGCGATGTCGGAGCGTTGCCGGCGCAGGGCGGCGAGCTGTTCAGCCAAGCGCGGGAGGACAGTCGCGGCAGCACGGGTGCCGACGACCACGACGGTCTGCTCGCCTAGCGCTTGGGTGATTTCCTCTGCCAGGCGCCGTCCCATCCGTGGGGCCAGCTTCAGTAGTCGGGTGGCCATCCGGGTGGTGCCGGCTGCTTTCATCGCGGCCGGTGACGGGTAGTGCTGGAGCAGATCCAGCATGGCCGAGTGGTCGAGGTGCGGGCCCACGACGCGCTCCAACGCAGGGTGGATCTGGGTGAGTAGGCCGCGGATCCGGTTGCTGGTCGCGGTCATCTGGCCGAGGATGTCGTCGTCAAATCCGCACAGCATCGACAGCTCCGCGACCGATTCATCGGCCAGCTGGATCGACCGCAGCGCGTGCGGCAGCGTGCGGGCGGCTTGGGCGATGATCGCGGCGTCGCGGGCATCGGTCTTCGCCTCCCCGGCGTGAAGGTCGGCGATACGACGCATGGCCAGACCGGGCAGGTAGCCGACGAGGACTCCCTCGGCTTGGGCGACGGCGATCGGCAAGGCGCCGATCGTGGCGGGCTGATCGACGATGACGAGCACCGTGCCGGACTGTTTCAGCTTCTGCAGCACCGCCCGCATCTTGCCTTCGTCGTTGGGTAGTGCTTTGTCGAAGAGGACCTTGCCGGCCCGGTTGAGGGCGACGGCGTGGTGTTCGCCTTTGCCGACGTCGACACCGACGAACACGTCGACGCTGTCATAGTTTTCGATCATGACTGCTCCCATCCACTTGTTTTCGTGGCCTGGTCTACGACGTCAAGTCTCGGCATCCACGTTACGAACGACCTCGGCTTTGCGCCTAGTCGAGCCCCTATCAGCGATCACCCGACGCCAATCGAGTCCGGTGACAACACCCCCCGGATCATTAACGACTGGGGGCAACAATCATGCCGGACCCGACAGGCCAACACCCTCAGATATTCACACCGTCTGAGGTTACGAACAAGGTAACGGGGGGGGGCTGAAGCAACCTTTTCCCGCTCTCGCGGAAGGGAGGGCGGCCCGCTAGACCGGCGCGAGGGGCTCGAACGGGCGCGGCGGCTCCAGCGGGTCGGATTCGGTGGGCTTGGCCACCTTGCTCACCGCCCGGTCGAGGGCGCCGCGCACCGCGACCACTCCCGGCCGCTGCGCGCTCGACCGGCGCGCGGCCGAAAACAGGGTGCGATGCGGGGTGCCCGGCAGATCGTGCAGCTGCACGGCCGGCATCCGCCCCGCCCAAACCAGGTCGGGCAGAATGCCCACCGCATTGCCCGATTCAATCAAGCGGATGTGCGCGATCAGGTCGGCGGTCTCAAACCGAACGTCCGGTTCGAACCCGGCGGAGCGGCAGAGCTGCGTGGCCCATTGCCGCGATGCTGTGCCGACCGGTTCCATCACCCAGGGCAGCCCGGCGGTCTCCTCCAGCGTCGCCGC
This sequence comes from Cryobacterium sp. Hh7, assembly GCF_004403155.1. Taxonomy (NCBI): domain Bacteria; kingdom Bacillati; phylum Actinomycetota; class Actinomycetes; order Micrococcales; family Microbacteriaceae; genus Cryobacterium; species Cryobacterium sp. Hh7. The sequence goes on from NZ_SOHG01000026.1 coordinate 83,452, forward strand.
ACGCACGCGGCCCGAGCCGGCATCTTCGGGCGGCACCGCGAGCCGCAGCGCATCCGTGGCCAGATTGACCCGGTCGAGGTCGGGCCAGTGCGCGCGAGTATGGCCGGGGTACTGCTCGGCGAGTACGAGGTCGAAGTCGCGCGCGGCGACCTCGAACAGGCCGCGTTCCGGCTCGCGCTCGGTCACTTCGACGCGCAGCGCCGGATAGTCTTCCGCCAGAAAGGTGAGCGCCCGGGGAATCACCGCGAGGGCCGCCGACTGGAACACGGCCACCCGCACGGTGCCCGACACGGTCGTGGTGCTCGCGCGCAGGTCCGCTTCGGCGAGTTCGAGTCGCTCCAGCAGGTAGGTGGTGTGCTCGACCAGAATCTCGGCCTGCGGCGTGAGCTGCACCCGGCGGCCGACCTTCTTCAACAGCACGACGCCGGCCTCCTTTTCGAGCAGCGCGAGCTGTTGCGACACCGCCGAAGGGCTGTAGGCGAGTGCCTCGGCGACCCCGGCGAGGGTGCCGCGAATCTTCAGTTCGCGCAGCAGTCGCAGCCGCCTGACGTCCAACATCCACTGCCCCCTACACCCATCGACCCACCGAAAACCAAATCATTAGAAATTGTAACGAATATCATGCATAAACAATTGCTTTTGCTAAATATAGGCTGGCCTCAGACTTGAAGCATCAGAGCCACCCACCGCGAACGAAAGACTAGTCTCGTGACCATGACCAACGCCTCCACCCGTCCCGCCAACGAGGATTTCAGTTCGGAGGTCGTCAAGCTCGTTAAGAAATGGCTTGACGAAAGTGCCACCATCCCAGCGGATGCCGCGGCCGAGCGGCTCGCCGGCGTGCTGAAGGACCCGAACGGCCTCGACTTCACGGTGGGCTTTGTGGACGGCGTCATGCGTCCCGAAGACAAGATGGTCGCCGGCTACAGCCTGCAAAAGGTCGCCAAGAAGGCGCCCGGTTTTCTGCCCGCACCGATGCGCGCGGCGATCGGTCTCGGTGGAATCCTCGGACCGGTGCTGCCCTGGGTCGTCATCCCGGCCGCCCGCACCGTGTTGCGCCAGATGGTCGGCCACCTCGTCGTCGACGCCACCCCCGACAAGCTCGGCCCCGCGCTCGTGCACCTGAAAGAGGGCGGCAACCGCCTCAACATCAACCTGCTCGGCGAATCCGTGCTCGGCGAGAAAGAAGCGCTCGAACGCCTCGAAGGCACCAAGCGCATCCTCGAACGCCCCGACGTGGACTACGTCTCGATCAAGGTGTCCTCGATCGCCAGTCAGCTCTCGATGTGGGCGTTCGACGAGACCGTCGCCCGCGTGATCGAGCGCCTGACACCGCTGTTTGAGTTCGCAGCACAATCCGCTACCCCGAAATTCATCAACCTCGACATGGAGGAGTACCGCGACCTCGACCTCACCATCGCGGTGTTCGAGGGCCTGCTCGACCAGCCGCAGCTCGCCCAGCTTGAGGCCGGTATCGTGCTGCAGGCCTACCTGCCCGACGCCCTCAGCGCCATTCAGGGCCTCACCCACTGGGCCCAGAACCGCCGCGCGGCCGGCGGTGCCCCGATCAAGGTGCGCCTGGTCAAGGGCGCCAACCTCGCCATGGAGCACGTCGATGCCGCCGTGCACGACTGGCCGCTCGCGACCTTCGGCACCAAGCAGGACAGCGACACCAACTACAAGCGGGTGCTCAACTGGGCCCTCACCCCGCAGAACACGGATGCCGTCAAGCTCGGCATCGCCGGCCACAACCTGTTCGACGTGGCCTGGGCACACCTGCTCAGCGTCGCCCGCGGCGTCGACGACAAGGTCGAGTTCGAGATGCTGCTCGGTATGGCGACCGGCCAGGCCCAGGCCGTGCGCAAGGACGTCGGCCAGCTGCTGCTCTACACACCGGTCGTCGACCCCTCGCAGTTCGACGTGGCGATCAGCTACCTCATTCGCCGGCTCGAAGAGAACGCGAGCTCGGAGAACTTCATGTCGGCCGTGTTCGAGCTGACCAGCAACCCCGAGCTGTTCGATCGCGAAAAGGCCCGTTTCCAGGCCTCGCTCGACGCGCTCGACGACCGGGTCCCCACCCCCAACCGCGTGCAGGATCGTTCGAGCAGCTACGACCTCGATCGCCTCGCCGCCGCCGCAACGGATGCCCGCAGCCACGACGCCGAGACCGACGACGACGACGACCCGCAACTGACCGGCGCACTGCTCGGCATCACCCGCGGCTCGGTGCCCACCCACTCGACGTTCCACAACGAGCCGGACACCGACCCGTCGCTGCCGGCGAACCGCGCCTGGGGCCGACGGATTTTGGCCCGCGCCGACGCATCCGTTCTCGGTACCGAGACGGTCGAGGCCGCCGCCGTTGCCGATGAGGCAGCGCTGAATACGATCATCGACGGTGTGCTCGAAGCCGGAAACGCCTGGGGCCAGAAGACTGGCGCCGAACGTGCCGCCGTGCTGCACCGCGCCGCCCTGGCGCTCGCCGCGAATCGTGACCGCCTGATCGAGGTCATGGCGAGCGAGTGCGGCAAGACCATCGCCGAGGGTGACGCCGAGGTGAGCGAGGCCATCGACTTCGCCAACTACTACGCCGAACGAGCCAAAGACCTCGACCGGGTGCAGGGCGCCATCTTCGTGCCGTCCAAGCTCATCGTGGTCACCCCGCCGTGGAACTTCCCGACCGCCATTCCGGCCGGCGGCGTCCTCGCCGCCCTCGCCTCGGGTGCCGGCGTCGTGATCAAGCCCGCCGCAGTAGCCCAGCGCACCGGCGCCGTCGTCGTCGAAGCGCTCTGGGAAGCCGGCATCCCGCGCGAGCTGCTCGCGCTGGTGAACCTGCCCGACCGCGATCTCGGCGCCAAGCTCATCGCGCACCCCGCGGTGAACCGGGTCATCCTCACCGGCGGCTATGAGACGGCCGAGCTGTTCCGTTCATTCCGTCATGACCTGCCCCTGCTCGCCGAAACCAGCGGCAAGAACGCCATCATCGTGACGCCGTCGGCCGACTTCGACCTAGCCGCCGCCGACGTGGTGAAGAGCGCCTTCGGCCACGCCGGGCAGAAGTGCTCGGCCGCGAGCCTGGTGATTCTGGTCGGATCGGTCGCGAAGTCGGAGCGGTTCCTCGGCCAGTTGGTTGACGCCGCGACCTCGATCAAGGTCGGCCAGGCGAGCGACCCGGTCACCCAGATGGGCCCGATCATGATGCCGGCCGACGGCAAACTGCTGCACGCCCTCACCACCCTCGGCGCCGAAGAACAGTGGCTGGTCGAGCCCCGGCAGCTCGATGAGACCGGCAAGCTGTGGTCGCCGGGCATCCGCACCGGCGTCACGCCCGGATCGTATTTCCACCTGACCGAGTTCTTCGGACCGGTACTCGGCGTGATGCACGCACGCAATCTGGAAGAAGCCATCCGCTTTCAGAATGCTGTCGACTTCGGCCTGACCACCGGACTGCACTCGCTCGACGCCGACGAGCTGGCCCTCTGGGTCGACACGATCGAAGCCGGCAACCTCTACGTCAACCGCGGCATCACCGGCGCCATCGTGCAGCGTCAGCCGTTCGGCGGCTGGAAGCGCTCGGCCGTGGGCGCCGGCACCAAGGCCGGCGGACCGAACTACCTGCTCGGCCTCGGCAGCTGGGTCAACGAACCCGGCCGCAACAGCTCGACGCTGCACCTGCGTGGCCTGGAGCAGCGAGTCACCGACATCATCGAAGCCAGCCAGCCGTTCCTCGACTACGCCGACTTCGACGTGCTGCGCCGCTCGGCCGTGAGCGACGCCCTGGCCTGGCGCGAGGAATTCAACGTCGTGCGCGACGCCACCGGGCTCGGAGTGGAGCGCAACCTGTTCCGCTACCGCGCGCTGCCGGTCACCGTGCGTCTGACTGAGTCGGGAACGCTCGCCCAGCTGCTGCGCGTGATCGCCGCCGCAACGCTGTCCACGTCGCGCTTCGACGTCTCGAGCACCATTCCGGTGCCGCCGGCCGTGCGCAATATCCTCGCCCAGCGTGAGATTCCGGTGTTCATCGAAAGCGACGAGGAATGGCTCGCTCGCGCCCGCTCCGGCGGCATCACCGCCAGCCGGGTGCGTCTGATCGGCAGTGACCCGGTGCTCGGGGCGCGGGAGGCGGCATCCGCTCTCGCCGAGGCGCTGGTCGGCAGCCCGGACATCGCGGTGTATTCGAACGCTGTCACCCAGGCCGGCCGCATCGAGGTGCTGCCGTTCCTGCGCGAACAGGCCATCTCGATCACCGCGCACCGGTTCGGTAACCCGAGCACGCTCTCGGACGGTGTGATCTAGCCCGTCTGCCTGTGTGCCCCGAGCGGGCACACAGGCCACGTGCGGTTTACATACAGTTTCGTGGGTCAAACTGTTAGGGGACGTATGATTACCGCTGTCCACAATTCGACAGGGGTTCACGCTTGAACGGAAACGCGACGACGACGCATCGAAACGTCGCCTTGTTGTCGGTCGCGAGTCTCATGGCGCCGCTGATCACGACGTCGGAAGAAATCGACCGACGGTTGAAGCCCGTATTGACGCGCCTCAAACTGCCGACCGGGCTGCTGCAGCGCGTCGCCGGTGTCTACGAGCGACGCAATTGGGGCCCGGACGAGACCTTCGATGACGCCGCGGTCAAGGCCGGCAAGATCGCGCTCAGAGAGGCTGGCATCAAGCCGAGCGACGTGGGCCTGCTCATCAATACCTCGGTCACCCGCAAGCACCTTGAACCCTCTGTTGCCGTGCGTATTCACCACGGCCTCGGCCTGCCGTCGTCGGCGATCAACTTTGACATTGCCAACGCCTGCCTCGGCTTCGTCAACGGCATGACCCTCGCCGCCCAGCTCATCGACAGCGGGCAGATCAAGTACGCCGTGATCATCGACGGTGAAGACGCCGACGAGATCCAGACCAACACGATTGACCGCCTCGGTCGCCCGGGCATTAAGCGCAAAGACTTCATGAGTGAGTTCGCCAGCCTCACCCTCGGCTCCGGCGCTGCTGCCGCCGTGCTCGGTCCAGCGGATGCCCACCCCGCCGGCCACCGCATCCTCGGCGGAGTCACCCGCGCGGCCACTCAGTTCAACGGACTCTGCGTCGGCAGCGTCGATGGCATGTTCACCGACGCGAAGGCGCTGCTCAAGGGCGGCATGGAACTGGTCGTGTCGGCCTGGACCGAGGCGAAGCGCGACTGGAGCTGGTCCAACATGGACCGCTACATCGTGCACCAGGTCTCGGACGTGCACACCAACGCCATCGTCAAGGCGACCGGCATGGACAAAACCAAGGTTCCGCTGACCTATCCGAAGCTTGGCAATGTCGGCCCGGCATCGATTCCGATCACCCTCTCCCAGGAGGCGTCGAAGCTGCAACCGGGCAACCGGGTGCTGCTGATGGGCGTCGGTTCCGGCCTCAACACCGCCATGATGGAACTCGTCTGGTGACGATGCTTCTGGAGGGCCGCTTCGACCGTACTTCCGTCGACGCCGGCGTTTTCGAAGATTGTGGCTATCCCCGTTACTACGGGTTCAGGCGAAGCGCCACACGAGGTGCCACCCTTGGCCCCTCGAACGTGCCCACCACTGGCGAGATGCCATCTCTTGCCCCTTGGGGTCTGCGTGCTGACCGTGAGGTGCCATCTTTGGCCCCTTGGAGTGCTGTCAAGGGGCCAAAGATGGCATCTCGGGAAAACCATGGGGCTATATATGGCATCTCGCAGCGCGTGGCACCCGGGTTGCTCGCGAGATGCCACTTTTGGCCCCTTGAACGTGCCCACCACTCGTGAGATGCCATCTCTTGCCCCGTGAACCTGACTGTACGCATCCGCTTCACGGCAGTCGTGTGAATGGCCCATTCGGAGAAAAGACACTGTGACTAATACCCGCGCAACCGCAGCTTCCCGCCTTCCGCGCCTGGTGCCAGCCCCGGCGATACTCCCGCCGGCCGGACTGACGGGGCTCGACCCAGAGTGGTCGCGCCTGATCGAGGTTGCGGAGAGCAGCGCTGCGGGCGGCCTAGCGGGTGGGTTGGGCAGCGATTTGGGTGCCGCGGCAACCGGCAGCGCGGCGAGTGGCGTGACGCACGGCTGGCACCTGCTCGACAATGGCCCGCAGCTCGACGCGCTCGGCGTGATTCCGGTCGGAACGATTCTGTGCGTGCACGGCAACCCGACCTGGTCCTACCTCTGGCGCGGCCTGCTGTCGTCGGCAACGGATGCAGCGGCGTCGGGTGCGCTCGCCTGGCGCGTGATCGCCGTCGACCAGCTCGACATGGGTTTCTCCGAGCGCACCGGAGGTTTTCGCCCGCTGGCCCGCCGGGTGCAGGACCTCGGCGACCTCACCGACGCCCTCGACCTGGCCGGCCCGGTCGTCACCCTCGGCCATGACTGGGGAGGAGTCGTCTCGCTCGGCTGGGCCGTCGACCACCCCGAACTGCTGGCCGGAGTCATGCTGCTCAATACGGCGGTGCATCAGAGCGCTGGCGATCCGATTCCGGCGCCACTGCGGCTCGCCCTCGGTCGTGGAATCCTCGGCCCGGCGACCGTGGCGACGCCGGCGTTTCTGGCCACGACGTTGGCGCTGGCGCATCCGTCGCTATCGACCGAGGTCAAGCGCGGCTACCGAGCTCCGTATTTGACGAGCGCTCGACGCGGGGGAATCGGCGGGTTCGTCGCCGACATTCCGGTCGCCCTGAGCCACGAAAGTCGGCCTGAACTCGACCGCATAGCGGAGGGCGCGCGCGCCCTCGCGGTGCCGACGCTGCTGCTTTGGGGTCCCCGCGATCCAATCTTCAGCGACCGCTACCTCGACGACCTGGCCCGGCGGATGCCGCACGCCCGCGTGCACCGGCTCGAGGGCGCTGGGCATCTGCTGGCCGAGGATGCGGACTACACTGCTGCCGCGCTGCTCTGGCTCGGCGACGCTGTCGCGGCCACTCCCGACGATGCGGCTTATGCGGTCACGTCCCCCTCCCGGATTGGCGATCTCGGCAAGCTCGATCAGCGGATGGGAGCGTCCAGCACGCTGCTCACCGCCACTTCGGGTGCCGAGGCGGTCGCACCATCTCCGTTGGCCGAGACCGCCGTCTCGGGGAGCGAGGCCGCCTCGCTATCTCTGTTGGCCGAGATCGCCATAGGGGGAACGCAAGCCGCGTGGGAAGCCGCGGGGACGCATCCACTTTGGTATTACCTTGACGAATTGCAAAACTCCGACGAGACCGCCCTCGTCGATATGCAGCCGGCCCCGCGCACCGTCAGCTGGCGCTTGCTGTCGCGGCGCGTACGCCAGATCGCGGCCGGTCTCGTCTTCATCGGCGTCAAGCCCGGCGACCGCGTCTCGCTGCTGGTTCCGCCGAGCGCCGACCTCACCGCGGTGCTCTATGCCTGCGTGCGCATCGGCGCGATCGTCGTCGTAGCGGATGCCGGCCTCGGCCTGGCCGGCCTCACTCGCGCCGTGCGCGGCGCCCGCCCCGACTTCGTCATCGGCGCAGCTCCCGGCCTCATGGCCGCCCGCGCCCTTGGCTGGCCCGGACGCAAAATCTCCACGGCGCGCTTCCCGGCTCCGATGGCCGCGCTCCTGAGCATCGAGCACACGCTCGCCGAGCTCGTGCAGTTGGGCCAGGCGCGCCTGGACGCCGACGCCGCACTCCCGCCCGGCCCCGCACCGACCGACCCGGCCGCCGTGCTGTTCACCTCCGGATCGACCGGCCCGGCCAAGGGCGTCGTCTACACGCACGGCCAGCTCTCTGCTGTGAGCAATGCCCTCTTTCTGCAGTACGGAGTGGGCGTCGGAACCGGTCTCGTCGCCGGATTCGCCCCGTTCGCCCTGCTCGGCCCGGCCCTCGGCGCTCGCTCGGTCACCCCCGATATGGACGTCACGGCCCCCAAAACCCTCACCGCCACCGCCGTCGCGGCCGCCGTGGCCGCCATCGACGCGACGGTTGTCTTTCTCTCGCCCGCCGCGCTCGTGAACGTCGTCGCGACCGCCGGCGCGCTCACCCCCGCCGATCACGCGGCCCTCGCCGGGGTTCAGCGTTTTCTCTCGGCCGGCGCGCCAATCTCCGAGAGCCTGCTCGCTCAGGCCGCGACGCTCATGCCGCAAGCGACCGCGCACACCCCGTACGGCATGACCGAGGGCCTGCTCATGGCCGACATTACGCTCGAGGGCATCCGGGCTGCCGCTGCGAGTGTTTCCATGCCTCGCAGAGCGGATGCCGCAGCGCACGACGGCGAGTCGGACCCGTCCACAGCCCCACTGCCCGACACTGCGGTCTCGGCAAGCTCGACCGGCGGAGAGGGTGAGGCCGCACTCATTGCGAAGTCGGCTGAAGTGAACCCGGCGGGGGGAGTCTGCGTCGGGGGTTCGACGCAGACCACGCGCATCCGGATCAGCGCGCTCGACGCGAGTGGGGCATCCGTTGGTGAGTTGTCGGAGCAGCCCGACGTGACCGGCGAGATCGTCGTGTCGGCGCCGCACGTCAAGGACCACTACGACCGGCTCTGGCTCACCGAACGCACCTCGCGGCGCGGCGGGGTGCCCGGCGAACGCTGGCATCGAACCGGCGACGTCGGTCACCTCGACAGCGCTGGCCGCCTCTGGGTCGAGGGCCGCATGCCGCATGTCATCGTGACGGCTGGCGGCGTCGTCACCCCGGTCGGTCCGGAGCAGCGCATCGAAACGCTGCAAGACGTTGCTCGTGCGGCCTTCGTCGGGGTCGGCCCGGTCGGTACCCAGCAGCAGGTCGCCGTGATCGAAACCGTGCCGCCGGCCCGCAGCGTGCACCGGGCATCCGCTCCGCTCGCCGCCGCCGTGCGCGCCGCTGTCGGCTCGCCGGTCGCCGCGGTGCTCGTCGTGCCCGGACTGCCCACCGATATTCGGCACAACTCCAAGATCGACCGCAGCCGGCTGTCGCGCTGGGCCACCGGCATCCTCTCTGGCGGTCGCTGGACTAAGCCATGAGGGGCGCGCCATGAGAGTGCTGGTGACCGGAGCCAGCGGATTTCTCGGCCGTGCCGTCGCCGAGCGCATCAGTGCGGCTGGGCACGAGGTGCGCACCTTTCAGCGGCGGCCATCCGGCGTGGCCGGCGTCGAAGACGTGCACGGCTCCATCACGACGCCGGCCGACACCCCGTACGCCGGTCTCGCCTATGCCGTCAGCGGCATGGACGCGGTCGTGCACCTCGCCGCGAAGGTCTCCCTCACCGGGGATCCGGACGAGTTTGCGGCGGTGAATGTCGGCGGCACCCGCACGGTGCTGCAGGCTGCGCAGCAGGCCGGCGTCTCCCGGTTCGTCTACGTGTCCTCACCGTCGGTCGCTCATGCCGGCAGTTCGATCATGGGTTCGGACGCGCTGCCGGCCGCGCCGGAACACGCTCGCGGCGACTACGCCCGCACCAAGGCTCACGCCGAACTGCTCGCGCTGGCCGCCGATGCTCCCGGATTCAGCGTGGTCGCCGTGCGCCCGCACCTGGTCTGGGGTCCCGGTGATACCCAGCTGATCGAGCGCATCGTCGACCGGGCGCGCTCCGGTCGGCTGCCGCTGCTCGGCCACGGCGCTGCACTGATCGACACGACCTACGTCGATAACGCGGCTTCGGCCATTCATGCCGCGCTCGACGCAGCTGTCACCGTGCATGGCCAGAGCTACGTGATCACCAACGGGGAACCGCGCCCGGTTGCGGACATCCTCGCCGGAATCTGCGGCGCGGCCAACGTGCCGGCGCCGACCTGGCGGGTGCCGGCATCCGCTGCCCGCGGTGTCGGCTCGCTCATCGAGGCCATCTGGCGGCGTCGCCCGGGTGTCGACGAGCCGCCAATGACCCGGTTTCTGGCCGAACAGCTCTCGACCGCGCACTGGTTCGACCAGCGCCGCACCCGCGCCGACCTGCACTGGACCCCCGCGGTCTCCCTCGACGAGGGCTTCGAGCGTCTCGCCGCGCACTATCGCGCTCGCCGCACCCACTAGCCATCACTCCGACCGGGCCCGGGCCCGGAAACCGGGCCCATGATAGAACATGGGCCTAGCGACCGGGCCCGGGCCCGGTCAGTTTGTGCGGCGGTGTCCCCAGTCTCGAAAACTGCGCGTTGGGAGCTCATTTCGTGCGGAAGCGCGCAGGTCTGCACGGCCATCCCGGCAGATGCGGCGCTACGCGCGAAACCCGAGGGCCGCGCGCGCGAACGTGAGCGCCTCCTCGGGGGCCACGCCGAGCTTGCGCGCCCGGGCGGCAAACGCGGCGGCGGCGGCCTGCACGTGCTGCTGGGCGGCATCCCCACTGGCGGCGATGAAGGAACCGTTGCGGCCGCGCGTCTCGATTACTTCGTCGCGCTCGAGCTCGCGGTAGGCGCGGGCCACGGTGTTGGCGGCGAGCCCCAGATCGTCCGCGAGTTTGCGCACGGTCGGCAGCTTGTCGCCGGGGACCAGTGAACCAACACGAACGGCGGCGAGTACCTGCACCCGCAACTGTTCGTAGGGCGGTGTGGCGGAGCGCGGATCGACCAGCAGCATCATGCCGAGGTCTTCTCTCGGCTGTCTTCGTCGGGCCAGTTGTCGGCGGTTGGGCCGCGCCGGTACCGGTCGAGTTCCACGGCTGTCTCGGGCCACAGTCGACGCAGGTAGTGCGTGGTGCTGCGATTGCGCAGGCTCGTCACGCTCCAACCGATCAGGGCGAAGACCAGCACCGGTCCCATTATCGTGAACGATTCGACCAGAATCTCCCCGACCGAGCCGGGCTCCGGCAGGTAGATCGAGTCGCTGAGTGACAGGAACAACACGCAGGTACTGACGGCCGCAATGATGCCCGGGATCCCGACCAGGCTGCGCAGGGTGGTGCTGCGAAAGGCATCGCTCCAGGCCAGTTCGATGGATGTGCTGGCCGGCTGGCCGCGATCGAGCAGCGCCCCGGCTGCCGCCCAGGTGAGCAGGCTCGCTGCAGCCGCGAGGGCCAGCAGTAGTCCGGCCGGCCAGAGAATAGTGCGCACCGAAACGTCATCGAACACCCGCTCCGGGTTGATCGCGATGACCCCGAGCACGGCAATGTAGCCGAGGGTGGCCAGCGCCAGGAATCCCAGCGAAAACGTGCGGTCGAGCGGCGTGACATAGTCGGCCAGCCGGGGCGACAGGCTGCGCGCGAGTCGCGGCGCCTCGGGAACCGGGGCGAAGGCCGCATGCGAATCGTTGAGGATCACGGCGCTTGTCGACGCAACCGTCATCGTGACCCCGACCAGAAGTCCGTTCCACGGGCTCTCGCTCCCGCCCATCGAGACGAGCGCCGCCGCTCCGACGACGAGTCCGATCATCGCTCCGACGACCCCGGCACGTTCCCGGCGATAGAGTCGGCGCGACAGCTCGGGAACGATCCCGGGAACCAACGCGAGCCCGACCTGCCGAGAGTAGGCGTGCAGCATCCGTCTGCGCGGTTCGGCACTCGAGATATAGGCCAAACGGATGCCGAGACCCGCCATCACCAGCGCTGCCAAAATCACCAAGACCGGATTCACAAAACCCTCCCTTTGTGTGCGTTTTGTACCAGAGTAGCAATACAAACCACTGTGGCAATAGGTGCTCGGCAGGAAAAGCTGTCCTGGCCGTGCCTGACCACGAAAACTCAATGCACCCAGAAAGAGCACAGCACCAGCGGTTCAGGCGCTGGGACGCTCCAGAGCTTCGGTGACGAGAGCGAGCGCCTCCTCCCGGCTCACCCCGAGCTGCTGAATGCGAGCGGCGAACGACGCGGCGGCCGCCTGGGCCTGCCGCGCCGCCGCATCGCCATTGGGAGCGATGAATGACCCGAATCGGCCGCGGGTTTCAATGACGGCGTCACGCTCCAGCTCACGATAGGCGCGGGCGACCGTGTTCGTGGCGAGGCCGAGTTCAGCGGCGAGGGCGCGCACGGTCGGCAGGCGAGTGTCGTGGGCGAGCTCGCCGGAGCGCACGGCCGCAATCACCTGGCTGCGCAACTGTTCGAACGGCGGCGTACTCGACTGGGAATCAATGGCAACAAAGGAAGCGGGCACGGGACCCTCCGTTCAACGTTATGGACAATTTTGCCCCGCTACAACGGATGCTGCAACAGCATACCGTTGGTACGTTCCTCCAGAATGTCCGAGAGTGCGGGTGCCAGCCTGCCTCAACGCCCACGAAGCACCGTTCGTGAGGCCGCGGCGGCTCGGTAGGCTCGAACCCATGACTTTCCCGGCCGATCTGCCCGCCCAGCTGGCCGGGCTGCTGCCCACTCTGGTTGGTGTCCTGCTGCTTCTGGCGGTGGTCGTGACGGTGCTGCGCGGCTATCGCACGCAGCATCCGTTCGCGCCAGCGTTGGCCCTGCTGCGCGGTACCCTGCAGCTGGCCGCGATCAGCCTGATCCTCAGCGGAATCATCAACGATCCGCTCTGGGTCGGTGTCGGACTGCTCGTCATGTTCGCGGCAGCCGTTGGCACGGTGACCCGGAGGATCGGCTTCAACCGGCGCCACCTGGTGCGGGTTGCTGCGGCGATGGGGCTCGGTGTTGTCGTCACGCTGACGATCGTGTTCACGACCGGGGCGATTGAATTTTCGCCGCGCTACGTGCTCGCCATCGGCGGCATTATCATCGGCAATGCCATGTCGATCGCGACGCTGAGCGGTCGGCGCTTCACCGAAGCGGTCGGCGATCACTGGGACGAGGTCGAGGGCTGGCTCGCGCTCGGCGCCACACCGGGCCAGTCCACCCGGGAACTCGCCCGGCAAGCGGTCTATTTCGCCATCATCCCGTCCACGGATCAGACCAAAACCACCGGCCTCGTGACGTTGCCCGGGGCGTTCGTCGGCGCGCTCTTTGGCGGAGCATCGCCCCTGGAGGCCGGCCGGTTTCAGATCGTCGTGCTCGCCGGCATCCTCTGCGCCGGGTCGATCGCCGCGGTGACCCTGCTGCACCTGGTCGGCCCGGTGCGCCAAAAGCCCGTCCCCACGGTCTAGCCCTCGGAATTACTCGACCGAACGGTGGATCAGGCGGGACAAGACGATCGCGCTGCGGGTGTGGTCGACGTTGGGCGCGAGGCGCACCTTTTCGAGGGCCGCCTCGAGACCGGGAATGTCCCGGGCGCGAATGTGCACCATGGCATCGGCGCTGCCGGTGATCGTTCCGGCATCGACCACCTCCGGCACGCCGGAGAGAATGCGCAGCAGTTCGTCGGGCGCCACCGTGCCGCGGCAGAACAGCTCGACATAGGCTTCCGTGCTCATGCCGTCGACGGCCGGGTCGACCTGAATGGTGAAGCTGCGAATGACCTTGTCGGTCACCAGTCGATCAACGCGCCGTTTCACAGCGGATGCCGACAGCCCCACGACGGATCCGATATCGCCGTAGCCGGCACGCGCATTCTGGCGCAGCAGGTCGAGAATGCTGTGGTCTAGGTTGTCCATGGGCCGAGTCTAGGCGATCGCTGTGCGCAAACGTGCGTCCCGACGGTCATTCTCGAAGATTTATTGCGCAGATCAGCGTGAAACGTTGAATCGTGCTGTGTGAGACTAAGACTGGCGTCCCGGAACGATCGTGGTTCGATCGCGCCGGGCTCTCGTGAGCGACCTGGTCCGCCATTCACCCTACGTTTCGTGGGTTTTCAGGTCCGCGAAACGACGAAGGAGCCTCATGTCGATCAACTCAGCCACCCCCGTCCTCTCCGAAGAATCGGCCGTTCCGGTGCGCACCGCCACCAAGCGCACCATTCTCATGTGCAAGCCGCAGTTCTTCACCGTGGTCTACCGCATCAACCCCTGGATGGACCCGGCCCTGCCCACCGATACCTCGCTCGCCGTCGAGCAGTGGCAGACCCTGTACGACACCTACGTCGGCCTTGGCTACGACGTGCAGCTGATCGAGCCGATCGACGGCCTGCCCGACATGGTCTACGCGGCCAACGGCGGATTCGTCATCGACAACCAGGCCTACGGCGCCAAGTTCACCCACGTACAGCGCCAGCCCGAAGGTCCCGCCTACATGGACTGGTTCGGCGCCAACGGCTTCGACGTACGCGTGCCGATCGAAACCAACGAGGGCGAGGGCGACTTTTTGCTGGTTGGCGACGTTATTCTGGCCGGCACAGGCTTTCGCAGCGATTCGAACAGCCATGCAGAGCTCTCGATTATCGCCGGCCGCCCGGTCATCACCCTGCGCCTGATCAACCCGAGCTTTTACCACCTCGACACCGCCGTCGCCGTGCTCGATGACAGCAATATCGCGTACCTGCCGAGCGCGTTCGATGCTCCGAGCCTCGCGATTCTGCAGGAACGTTATCCCGACGCCATTATCGTCACCGAAGAGGATGCCTCCATCCTCGGACTCAACTCCTACTCCGACGGCTACAACGTCGTCATTGCCGCCCGCGCCAAGGACTTCGAACAGCAGCTGCGCGCCCGCGGCTACAACCCGATCGGCGTCGACCTGTCCGAGCTGCTGCTCGGCGGCGGCGGCGTCAAGTGCTGCACGCTCGAGCTGCGCCGATGACCGCGCCCAACCTGAAGGAGCACGATATGACCACGAACCTGACCGCCGAGACCGTGCCCGCAGCATCCGTTTCGTCTGAAGCCACCGCACTGATCGCCCAGGAAAGTGCGCACGCCGCGCACAATTACCACCCGCTCGAGGTCGTTGTCGCGACCGGTGACGGCGCCTGGGTAACGGATGTCGCCGGTCACCGCTATCTGGACTGTCTCGCCGCGTATTCCGCCGTGAACTTCGGGCACTCCAACCCGGTACTGCTTGACGCCGCCCGCGCGCAGCTCGGCCGCATCACGCTGACCAGCCGTGCCTTCTACAACGACCAGCTCGGCCCGTTCGTCACCGCGCTCGCCGAACTCGCCGGCAAAGACATGGTGCTGCCCATGAACACCGGCGCCGAGGCCGTCGAATCCGGCATCAAGGTCGCCCGCGCCTGGGGCTACCGAGTCAAGGGCGTCGCGCCCGACCTGGCCAACATCATCGTCGCCGCCGGCAACTTTCACGGCCGCACCACCACCATCATCAGCTTCTCCGACGACGAATCGGCCCGCGCCGGTTTCGGACCGTTCACACCCGGTTTTCGCACCGTGCCCTACGGCGACGCCGCGGCGCTCGAGGCTGCCATCGACGAGAACACCGTCGCCGTGCTGCTCGAACCGATCCAGGGCGAGGCCGGCATCGTCGTGCCGCCGGCGGCCTATCTGCCGGCCGTGCGCGAGATTACGACGCGTCTGAACGTGCTGTTCATCGCCGATGAAATCCAGTCGGGGCTCGGCCGCACCGGCTCGACCTTCGCCTGCGACCTGGTCGGCGTCGTGCCCGACCTCTACCTGCTCGGCAAGGCCCTCGGCGGCGGCATCGTGCCGGTGTCGGCGGTCGTCGGCAACACCGACGTACTCGGAGTGCTGCACCCCGGCGAGCACGGCTCCACCTTCGGTGGTAACCCGCTCGCCGCCGCCGTGGGCCTGGCCGTCGTGAAAATGCTGGCCACGGGCGAATACCAGAAGCGAGCGACCGAACTCGGGGCACGCCTGCATGCCGGACTCTCGGCGCTGATCGGCCACGGCGTGGTCGAGGTGCGCGGCGTCGGTCTCTGGGCCGGCATCGACATTGACCCCGCGCTGGCCCCGGGCCGCGTCGTCTGCGAGGCCCTGCTCGCCCGCGGCGTGCTCGCCAAGGATACCCACGGCTCGACCATTCGGCTCGCCCCGCCGATCGGCGTCTCGGCTGACGACGTGGACTGGGCTGTCGAGCAGTTGCGCCTGGTGCTGGCCGACCTCACCGCCGCGAAGTAGGTCTCCGGTCGGCTCGCGGCACCGGCCCGGCTCGCCCCGTTCCGTGGGGATCGTGGCTCGGCGAACGCGCGTTTCCTGAATCAGCCACCGCAACAGCGGATGCCCCCGCGTGACGGCTGCGGCGCCAAGCCGGGCGGCTCTAGGCTGAAGGGCATGTACACCGACCTGCCCGAAGCCGAACTCCGTGCCTATCGCAGCGGCCAGGCGGACCCGGGCGACTTCGACGCGTTCTGGACCGACACCCTCGCCGAGGCCGAGAGCCATCCGCTTAATGTCACAGCCTTGAAGGTCGACGCCGGGCTCAGCACGCTGGACGTGTTCGACCTGACCTTCGCCGGCTTCGGCGGGCAGCCGATCAAGGCCTGGCTGCGGGTGCCCGTCGGCGCGAGCGGTCCGCTGCCGACCATCGTGCAGTTTCACGGCTACGGCCGGGGACGCGGGCAGGCTTTCGAGAATCTGCTGTGGGCATCCGCCGGGTTCGCGCACTTCGAGATGGACCTGCGTGGGCAGGGCTACGGCGGCAGCGCCGGCGACACTGCCGATGACGCCGGGAGCGGTCCACAGGTCCCAGGGTTCATGACTCGCGGCATTGACTCCCGCGAGACCTACTATTACCGCCGCCTCTTCACCGACGCCGTGCGCGCCGTCGCGGCGGCCCGCAGCCTGGCGCTCGTCGACGAAACCCGCGTCGGCGTGATGGGCACCAGTCAGGGCGGTGGAATCGCGCTCGCCGTGGCCGGACTGGTTCCGGACCTTTCCGCCGTGGTCGCTCGGGTGCCGTTTCTGTGCGACTTTCCGCGGGCATCCGTTATAACCGACGCGCAGCCGTACCGCGAGCTGGGCCAGTATCTCGCGACGCATCGGCTGAAGGTTACGCGCGTGCACGACGTGCTGTCCTACTTCGACGGCGTCAACTTCGCCAAGCGGGCCACCGCGCCGGTGACCATGACGGCGGCACTGATGGATCCGATTTGCCCGCCATCGACCGTCTTCGCGGCCTACAACAACTATGCCGGCCCGAAGCAGATCACGGTCTGGCCATACAACGGGCATGAGGGCGGCGCCTGGGAAGACGACGCGCTCGCACTGCGGGCGTTCCGCGAGAACCTGGCCTGACGTTCGGCTCTTGCCGCCAAAAACCAATGGCGGTACCATTTTGGTATGGCTATCAATGTGCGCATCCCGGAGGAGCTCGATCGTCAACTGGAAGAGCTCGCGGCGGCACAACACGTGTCGAAGCACGCTCTGCTGCTGCAGGGGGCAACGCTGATTGTCGACCGCTACTCGCGTCGAGATGAAATCGAGTCGGGCCTACAGTTCGTACTGACCCACGACGCCGAGTTGCTGCAGCGGCTCGAAGACGCATGACCCGATACCTGGAGGTCGCCGACGCGCTTCAGGTGATCGAGCGCTACGGATTCCACGTACGGGACGCCGGCCTCCTCGCATCTGCGCTGGCCCGGCCGTCGGCGTCCATGTTTGGAACGGATGCCTACCCGACGTTTGATCGCAAGGCCGCAGCCTTGCTCGAATCGCTCGTGCGTAATCATCCGCTCGTGGACGGCAACAAGCGCACCGGTTGGACCCTGATGGTTCTCTTTTTGTGGATCAACGGATTTGCTCACGATTTCACCGCCAACGAGGGGTTCGATTTCGTGATCGGCGCCGCCGAAGGAATTATCGACCTCGACGAATCTGAACGCCGCATCGCGGCGCATCGGGTCCAACGGCCATAAGCCGCGGCGCAACCCGGACCGGGCTGCGCCGCGGGGGCTATTTCGGCGGGGCCGTCTTCCTCGGCGCCCGCTTGACCGGCGTGCCCGTCACGGCAGCGGATGCACCGACGCTCTGTTTCGGCGCAGCGGCTGTGCCTATCGGAGCCTTGCGTACCGGAGCCTTCCGCGCGGGAACAGCCTCGGCCGCGGCGACCATGGGAACGGCGACCGGCATCAGCCGGGATAGCTGCGTCACGTGCCCGGGGTTCAGCTCCTCGAGCGAGTTCACCCCGAGCAGCCGCATCGTGCGGCTGACCTGCTCCGACAGAATCTGGATCGTGCGGTCGACCCCGGCCTCACCGCCGGCCATCAGGCCGTAGAGGTAGGCGCGGCCGATCATGGTGAAGCGCGCGCCGAGCGCGATCGAAGCCACGATGTCGGCTCCGGACATGATGCCCGTGTCGAGGTGCACCTCGGTGTGCGCACCGACCTCGCGCGCGACCTGCGGCAGCAGGTGGAACGGAATTGGCGCCCGGTCGAGCTGGCGACCGCCATGGTTCGAGAGGGTGATGCCGTCGACGCCGAGATCGACGAGGCGCTTGGCGTCCTCGAGGTTCTGCACGCCCTTGACGACGACCTTGCCGGGCCACTGCGCCTTGATCCAGGCCAGGTCCTCGAAGTCGACCGTGGGGTCGAACATCGTGTCGAGCAGGTCAGCGACCGTGCCGCTCCAGCGATCGAGGCTCGCAAAGGCGAGCGGTTCGGTGGTCAGAAAGTTGATCCACCACTCCGGCCGGGGCAGCGCGTTGACGACCGTGCCGAGGGTGAGCGCCGGTGGAATCGAGAAGCCGTTGCGCTTGTCGCGCAGCCGGGCGCCCGCCACGGGCACGTCGACGGTCACCAGCAGGGTGTCGAAACCGGCCTTCGCGGCCCGGTCCACGAGGGCCATCGACCGGTCGCGATCCTTCCACATGTACAGCTGGAACCAGTTGCGGCCGTTCGGGTTAGCGGCCTTGACGTCTTCGATCGAGGTGGTACCCATGGTCGACAGCGCGAAGGGGATTCCGGCCCGGGCCGCCGCGTGCGCCCCGGCGGTCTCGCCCTCGGTCTGCATCATGCGGGTGAATCCGGTGGGCGCGATACCGAACGGCTGTGAAACCTGCGCCCCGAGCACGTCCCAGCCGGTCGACACGGTCGACACGTCGCGCAGGATCGACGGGTGGAACTCGATGTCCTCAAAGGCCTGGCGGGCCCGGCCGAGCGAGATTTCGGCCTCGGCCGCGCCCTCGGTGTAGTCGAAGGCGGCCTTCGGCGTTCGCTTCTGGGCGATGGCGCGCAGGTCCGCGATCGTGAGCGCGGCGGCCAGCCGGCGCTTCTTCGCGTTGAGCTCCGGGCTCTTGAATTTCATCAGCGGGGCGAGATCTTTGATTTTGGGGATGCGTCGTTGAACCATGGTCGTCCTTCTCTAGTGATCGCGCAGGTGGGTTTCGGCGTAGTAGTCGGAGATGTGGGCGTGCATCGCGAGGCGGGCGGCATCCGCTTCACCGGCCAGAATGGCCGCCAGAATGCCGCGATGCTCCAGCATCAGGCGAGCGGATGTTGCCGGCCAGTTCGCGAGGCCCGCCGCGCCGGCCCGCGCGTACCCCTCGATCGCGCTGCGGAGGCCGGCCATCGTCGCCGTGACGACCTGGTTGCCGCTCGCTTCGGCGAGGGAGAGGTGGAATGCCGCGTCGAGGGCGAGAAATTCGGCTTCGGTGAGGGTCTGGTTTTCCATCGCGGTGAGGATCTGCGCGGAGGCGGCCAGATCGGGGGAGCCTGCGGCCGCGAGGTCGGTGACGATCGAGCCCTCAAGCACGAGGCGGGTTTTGACCACATCGGCCACCGCAAAGCCCTGGGCCGCGACCTGCAGGCGCATGAGCGCGGACATGCCGCCGCCGGGGCGGGCGACAATAATCGCGCCCGCCGAGGGACCGGAACCGACCGCGGTGCGGATCAGACCGAGCACTTCGAGCACGCGCAGGGCCTCGCGCACACTGGATCGGCCGACGCCCAGGTCGGCGGCAAGGGTGCGCTCGGGCGGCAGGTGGTCTCCCGGGCTGAGCCGGCCGTCGAGCAGGTCGCGTTCAACTGCGTCGAGCACGACCTGCCAGGCGCGGGGGGCTGTCATCGGGTCCTCTCGGGTGCAGTGACCATGTGGTCTGACCACATGCTACACGAGGATCACCCGGTCGCGCGATAGGCAAATCGTCATAACTTGGGAGCGCCCGTTTGGTGCGCACGCGCCTGCACCAAGCGGCAGCGCGACGCGCGTCGCCCGGGCGCACCAGGGCGGAGGGAAGCAACTCGCGCGGGACTTAGGCATCCGTTCGCGGCAGCAGCACGTGGCCGGGTTGCCCCAGCCGCAGAGATCGTGGGTGGTTACAGCCTCAGGCCGAGGGCGCTGATCATGTCGCGACCGTCGTCGGTGATCTTGTCGGGCGTCCACGGCGGCATCCAGACCCAGTTGATCCGATGGCGTTCGACCACGCCGACGAGGGCCTGCTCGGTTTGCTCCGTCAGTACCTCCTGCTCGGGGCAGCCGGCCGAGGTGAGGGTCATTTGGATGACGAGCGTGTCGGTGTCGTCGTCCCAGGCCAGGCCGTAGATCAGGCCGAGGTCGAAGACGTTGATGCCGATCTCGATGTCCATCACGTTTTTGAGTGCTTCTTCGATGTCATCCTGGCGTGCCGGAGTGAGTGCTGAGACCATGGTCCCAGCCTACGGTCGCGGCGGGGCGCGCAGTGCCCGACTAACTCGTCAACACGACGTTGACTGGGGTCTCGCCGCGCAGCATCCGTTCTATTTGCTGGCGAACGAGCAGGGCCATGCGAGGCAGCATCGCGCTCGAGGCGCCGCCCACGTGGGGGGAGATGATCACGTTGGGCAGCGCGAAAAGTGGATGCCCCGCCGGCAGCGGTTCCGGATCGGTCACGTCGAGCGCGAGCCGGATTCGGCCGCTGGTGGCGTGAGCGAGCAGCGCCTCCGTGTCGGCGACCGGGCCGCGGGCGATGTTCACCAGCAGGGCGCCGCCCGGCATGAGCGACAGGAACGCGTCATCGACCATGCCGGTGGTTTCCGGCGTGAGCGGCACGCCGACCACGACGATATCGGCCCTCGAAAGCAGTTCGGGCAGGGACTCGAAGCCGTAGATCGTGCCGCGTTCGTCGGTGCGGGCGGTGCGGGCGACGCGAATGACCGTGGTTTCGAAGGCGAGCAGCCGGGTTTCGATGGCGTGGCCGACGCCGCCGTAACCGAGCAGCAGCACGGTGCGGTCGGCCAGGCTCGCGTGCTGCGCTGGTGCCCACTCGCCCCGCTCGGCGGCGCGTACGAAGTCGTCGATGCCGCGCTGGGAGGCCAGAATCAGAGCGAGGGTGAGCTCGGCGGTCGAGGCCTCATGCACGGAGGCGGCGTTCGCGAACACGTGCCCGGCGGGCAGCAGCGTGTCGATGCCGTCGTAGCCGATCGACTGGCTCTGCACGAGCCGGGTGCGCACGCCCGCGAGATGGGCCACCCGGTTGGCGGCGCCCATGTACGGTGTCACGACAAGGTCGATCTCGGGAATAGGTGCCGGGCCTTCCATCGCCCACTCGATGACCTCGACGCCATCGGGCAGCTCGCCAAGGGCGGCGCGCAGGTCGGGCTCGGGCAGGCTGACACGCAGGGTTTCGGAGCTCATCGGTCAAGCCTAGACGGACACCGGTGCTCAGCGCCGAGGGTGGCGTGTAGAGCGGCGAGGTCGCCTGGACCATCCCGCGCCCGTGCCGGGGGTTCCGACGGTGTGCCTCCTGCTTCGGCAGGAGCCGGTCGATGTTCTCTCCCGGGCGATTGATAATCATGGCGCATGAGCAAAGTCGTCGACCACGCCGCTGCCCGCGATGACCGCTCCTTCTTTGGACAGCCGCGTTCACTCGCCAACATCTTCGGCGTCGAGATGTGGGAGCGGTTTTCCTTTTACGGCATGCAGGGCATCGTGTTGTTGTATTTATACTTCTCGGCGACCGACGGCGGCCTGGGGATCCCGCAGACCACTGCGGCCGGCATCGTCGGCGCCTACGGCGGTGGTGTCTACCTCTCGACGATCCTCGGCGCCTGGATCGCCGATCGTCTGCTCGGTTCGGAACGGGTGCTGTTCTACAGCGCCATCGTCATCATGCTCGGCCACATCGCCCTCGCCATCGTGCCCGGCGTCGGCGGCCTGGGTGCCGGCCTCATTCTGGTGGCTGTCGGCAGCGGTGGGCTCAAGGCGAACGCGACCTCCGTCGTCGGCACGCTCTACGCGCCGGACGACCCCCGCCGGGACGCGGGTTTCTCGCTGTTCTACCTCGGAATCAACCTCGGTGCCTTCGCCGGACCGATCCTCACCGGGCTGCTGCAGACGACGGTCGGTTTCCACTACGGGTTCGGCCTCGCCGCCGTTGGCATGGCAATCGGCCTGACCCAGTATTCTTTCGGGCGCAAGCGTCTACCGGATGCTGCCCGTCACGTTCCCGATCCGCTGCCGCGTTCGAGGTGGTCCCGCTACATCGTCATTGCGATCGTGGCGCTGGCACTCATTGTCGTGCTCGTTCTGACCGGAGTGATCACCGCGAGCAATTTGGTTACCATCGTAATCGCGCTGACGATCATCGCGACGGTCACCTACTTCGTGGTGATTCTGACGAACCGCCAGATCACCACTGTGGAACGCAAACGGGTCTACGCCTTCATTCCGCTCTTCATCGCCAGCGCCGCCTTCTGGTCGCTGTACCAGCAGCAATTCACGGTCGTCACGATCTACTCAGACGAGCGCCTCAATCGGGACCTGTTCGGCTGGGAGATGCCGGTGTCCTGGGTGCAGTCGATCAACCCCATCTTCATCATCATTCTGTCCGGCGTCTTCGCCGCCCTGTGGACCAGATTGGGAACGCGCCAGCCGTCCACGCCGATCAAGTTCGCGGTCGGCACCGCGGTGATGGGCGGCGCCTTCCTGTTGTTCCTGCCGTTCGCCGGCGGCGCCGCAAATTCGACTCCGCTGCTGGCGATGATCGGAATTCTGCTGATCTTCACCGTTGCAGAACTGCTGCTCTCGCCGGTCGGGCTCTCGGTCGCCACCAAGCTCGCGCCGGAGGTATTCAAGACGCAGATGGTGGCGCTGTTCTTTCTTTCGGTCGCGCTCGGGTCGGCCGTGTCGGGGGTGCTCGCCACCTGGTACGCGACCGCGCCAGAGACGCTCTACTTCAGCGTGCTCGGCGGCATCGCGATCGTTCTCGGGCTCATGCTCGTTCTGATTGCCCGCGCGGTGCTGCGCCTGATGGGCGGGGTGCGCTAGAGAGCCCGGCACTGGACGACTTCGGTGGGTGTAGCGCGGTCCTAACCGACGGAAGTTGCCCAGTCAGCGCGATCAGCCTTGCGGTTCATAGCGGCGCGGCGCGAACGCGCGCGCGACCAGGGTGCGCAGGCTCTCGAGGCTTCCGGTGACCAGGCCCTGCGCGCGCGCCTGCACGAGCACATTGCCGATCGCCGTCGCCTCGACCGGGCCGGCCAGCACGGGGAGGCCGGTGCGGTTCGCGGTGAGCTGGCAGAGCAACTCGTTCTGCGAGCCGCCACCGACAATGTGCACGGTGTCGATGCGGGTTCCCGAGAGTTCGGCGGCGCGATCCAACGTGCGCGCGTAGGCATCCGCGAGGCTTTCGACGATGCTGCGCACGAGAGCGACGGGTGTGGCGGGCTCGGGCAGATCGTGCTCGCGGCAGTACGCGCGAATGCGGCTCGGCATGTCGCCGGGCGCCAGAAAACGCGGGTCGTCGACGTCGAACACGGTGACCGGCCCGGCCCACTGACCGGCTCGCCCGAGCAGACCCGGCAGGTCGAAGGTCTGCCCGGACTGCTCCCAGGTGCGCAACGATTCGCTCAGCAGCCACAGCCCCATCACGTTGCGCAGGTAGCGCACCCGCCCGTCGACGCCGCCCTCATTGGTGAAATTCGCCGCCCGGCTCGCCTCACTCAGCACCGGCGCGCTCAGCTCGACCCCGACGAGTGACCAGGTTCCCGACGAAATGTAGGCAGCGTTCGGCCCGGTCATCGGCACGGCCACAACAGCGGATGCCGTGTCGTGCGACCCGACGGCCGTCACGTCGATACTGCGGCCGGCCCCGATCTCGGCCAGAACGTCGGGCAGCACCGAACCCACCCGGCTCCCAGCGTCGATCAGCCGCGGAAATAGCCCCCGCGGCAGTCCGAGCCGCGCGATGAGCTCGTCGTCCCACTCGCCGCCGCCCGCGCCGCCCTGCCCCAATCCGTTGGTCGAGCCCGCCGAGATCGCCATTCCGGGTTCGCGAGCTGCGCGCAGCAGCCCGGTCGTCGACGCGTTCGTGCGCTCGGCGACCTTCTCGCCGCTCAGCCAGAACGTGATCAGGTCGGGAATCAGAAGCATCGAGTCAGCACCGTGGAGCCCGCCATCGAGCTGTTCCGCGGCGAGCTGGTACAGCGTATTAAAAGGAAGAAACTGCAGTCCGTTACGGCTGTACAACTTTGCCGGCGACTCGAGGGCGTGTACCGCCGTGACTCCCGCCGCCGTGCGCTCGTCGCGGTAGTGAAACGGGTTGCCGAGCATCCGCTGCCCGCGCAGCAGCGCGTAGTCGACCGCCCACGAATCCACGGCGACGCTCAGGAGCTGTGGTTCCTCACGCACGGCAGCGCGCAGGCCGCCGATGGCGCCGCGATAGAGGTCGAGGATGTTCCAGTGCAGCCCGTCGATCGTGCGCACCGGGTTGTTCGCAAACCGCGCCACTGAGCGGATGCTCAACTCGTTGTGGCCAACATGCCCGAGCATCACGCGCCCGCTGGACGCACCGAGGTCGATGGCCGCTACCGTGCCGGCGCTGGTCATGCCGGCCTCGGGGCATCGCGCACCGCGGTGAGGGGCCGCCCGCCACGATCACAGCGGATGCGCGCGCCCATCAGCGCAGGAACGCGGCGGCGACGCCGGCGTCCACCGGGATGTGCAGTCCCGTGGTGTGGCTGAGGTCGCTCGTGCAGAGCACGTAGACCGCGTTGGCGACGTTCTCCGGCAGCACTTCGCGCTTGAGCAGCGTGCGCTGCGCGTAGTACTTGCCGAGTTCCTCCTCGGGCACCCCATAAACGGCGGCGCGCTTGGCGCCCCAGCCGCCGGCGAAGATGCCCGAGCCACGTACAACGCCATCGGGGTTGATGCCGTTCACCTTCACGCCATACTCACCGAGCTCGGCCGCGAGCAGCCGCACCTGGTGCGCTTGGTCGGCTTTGGTCGCCGAGTAGGCGATGTTGTTCGGGCCGGCGAATACGGAGTTCTTCGACGAGATGTAGATGATGTCGCCGCCGAGCTTCTGGTCGATGAGCACCTTTGCCGCCGCCCGCGACACCAGAAAGGAGCCCTTGGCCATCACGTTGTGCTGCAGGTCCCAATCGGCGACCGTGGTCTCGAGCAGCGACTTTGACAGCGACAGCCCGGCGTTGTTCACGACCAGGTCGAGTCCGCCGAACGCGAGCACGGCGGCGTCAACGCCGGCCTGCACCTGCGTTTCGTCGGTCACGTTGGCCTGCACGCCGATCGCGACGTCGGTGCCGCCGATCTCCGCGGCGGCGGCCTGCGCCTTGGCCAGGTCGAGGTCCGCGATGACGACGCAGGCGCCCTCAGCGGCCAGCCGGGTGGCGATGGCTTTGCCGATGCCGGAGGCGGCACCGGTGACAAGGGCTACGCGGGTGGCGAGCGGCTTGGCGGCGGGCATCCGCTGCAATTTGGCTTCTTCGAGGGCCCAGTATTCGATGCGGAATTTCTCGGCCTCGTTGATCGGGGCGTAGGTGGAGAGACCCTCGGCACCCCGCATCACGTTGATGGCGTTGATGTAGAACTCGCTCGCGACGCGCGCGGTCTGCTTGTTGGCGCCGTAGCTGAACATTCCCACGCCGGGAACGAGCACGACGAGGGGGTCGGCGCCGCGAATGGCGGGGGACGCGTCGGTCGCGTTGCGGTCGTAATAGGCCTGGTAGTCGGCGCGATACTCGTCGTGCAGCGTCACCAGACGCGCGAGCGACTCCTCAACGGATGCTCCGCTCGGCAGATCCAGCAGCATCGGCTTGACCTTGGTGCGGAGGAAGTGGTCGGGGCAGCTGGTGCCGAGCGCGGCGAGCCGCGGGTGCTCCGCGCGATTGAGAAAGTCGAGTACTTCGGGCGCGTCGGTGAAATGACCGACCTTGGGGGCGTCGGTGGAGACCAGCCCGCGAATGGTCGGCGCGAGAGCGGCGGCGCGGGAGCGGCGGTCTTCCTCGGAAAGCGGGCCGAACCCGTCGAGCAGCGGCCCGAACGGCTCCGGCCGCGAGTGCTCCTCTATATAGGCGGCGGCGGTGTCGATGATCCAGAGCGAATTGGCCTCGGTGGCCTCGCTGGTGTCGCCCCAGGCCGTGATGCCGTGTCCGCCGAGAATGCAGCCGATCGCGGTCGGGTTCGCCTCTTTAATGGCGGCGATGTCGAGTCCGAGCTGAAAGCCGGGGCGACGCCAATCGACCCAGGCCACCTTGTCGCCGAAGATCGTCTGCGTGAGCGCTTCGCCGTCGGCCGCGGTCGCAATGGCGATACCGCTGTCCGGGTGCAGGTGGTCGACGTGCGCCGCGTCGACCAGGGCGTGCATGGCGGTGTCGATCGACGGTGCAGCACCGCCCTTGCCGTGCAGGGTGTAGTCGAACGCGGCGACCATCTCGTCTTCGCGGTCCACCCCGGGGTAGACGTTCTTCAGCGCGAGCAGCCGATCGAGGCGCAGCACCGCGAGCCCCTTCTCGGTGAGCGTGCCGAGGTCTCCGCCGGAACCCTTGACCCAGAGCAGCTCCACGGCCTCACCGGTGACCGGGTCGGTCTCACTGCCCTTGGCCGAGGTGTTGCCGCCGGCGTAGTTCGTGTTCTTCGGGTCGGCGCCGAGGCGGTTCGACCGGGCAATCAGCGCGGCGGCTGCGGGGTTTTGCGTCATGACTTTTCTTCCTGTGTAAACCGGTGGTCGAGTGCCGCTGGTCGAGGCGCGACGAAGGAGCCTGTCGAAGGCGCGACACTCGCTGGTCGAGGCGCGACGAAGGAGCGATCGAGACCCATGGCCTACGCGCCCCAGCCGGCCTGGTTGCCACCGACACGTTCGGCGGCGATCCTGGCCTGGTACCCGGAGGCGGCATAGGCGGTCATCGGGTCGCCGGCGAGGCCGCGGCTCTCGCGCCAGGCGGCAAGCGAGGGGCGCACATCCGTATAGAAGGCATCCATCAGAATGCCGTTGGCGCCAAGCACATCGCCAGCGTTCTGGGCGAGGGTGAGGGCGTCGCGGTCGACGAGCAGCGCGCGGGCGGTCATCTCCTGCACGTTCAGCACCGAGCGGATCTGGCCGGGGATCTTGTCTTCGACGTTGTGGCACTGGTCGAGCATGAACGCCACGGTCGAATCGGGGCCGTAGCCGCCGCCGCGAATGACCTCGTACAGAATGCGGAACAGCTGGAACGGGTCGGCCGCGCCGACGATGAGGTCGTCGTCAGCGTAGAACCGGGAGTTGAAGTCGAAGGAGCCGAGCTTGCCGAGGCGCAGCAGCTGGGCGACGATGAATTCGATGTTCGTGCCGGGAGCGTGGTGGCCGGTGTCGAGGCACACGCTGGCCTTGTCGCCGAGCGCTGTGACCTGCGCGTAGCTGGTTCCCCAGTCGGGCACGTCGGTGTGGTAGAAAGCCGGCTCGAAGAATTTGTACTCCAGCACGAGGCGATGCTCATCGCCAAGGCGGGCGTAGATCGCGGCGAGCGACTCGGCGAGGCGGTCCTGGCGGCCGCGAATATCGCCCTGGCCCGGGTAGTTGGTGCCGTCGGCCAGCCAGATCTTGAGGTCGGTTGAGCCGGTCTGGTGCATGATGTCGATGCACTCGAAGTGGTGGTCGATGGCCTTCTGGCGCGTCGCCTTATCGGTGTGGGTCAGGCTGCCGAACTTGTAGGCGTCGTCCTGAAAGGTGTTGGAGTTGACGGTGCCGAGCGTGAGCCCCTTATCGGCCGCGAACGCCCGCAGCGCAGCGTAGTCCTCCACCTTGTCCCACGGAATGTGCAGGGCGATCTTCGGCGCGAGGCCGGTGTACTCGTTGACCTGGGCAGCATCGCTGATTTTCTCCTCGATGGTGCGCGGGGTGCCCGGGGTTCCAAAGACCCTGAACCGGGTTCCGGAATTACCGAACGCCCAGGAGGGCAGCTCGATGGCCTGCGCCTCGAGTTGGGTGAGCACGGCAGCACTGATGGTCACGAGGTACTTCTTTCTGTAGCGGTTGCTAGGTCAATGAGTTGGTCTTCGAGGTGGAACACCTCGGTCAGTTGTAGAAAGCCGGTGTCGGGGGCGCCGTCGAGTGCGACGAAGAATTCGCCCATCTCGGCCTGCCAGCGCGCGTTGACGGCTGTTGCAGCCATTCCGGCCTGAGCGGATGCGAGATCCACCGTTTCGAAATACCCGATCAGCAGTCCATCAGCCCGGAGAAAAAGCGAGTAGTTGTTCCAGTCGGTGGCTTTAAGTGCCTGGAGCATCTCGGGCCAGACCGCCGCGTGACGCTGACGATATTCGTCGATACGCTCCGGCTTGACCTGCAGTTGAAAGCAGACGCGGTTCGTGGCGGTTGCGCTCATCGCTGGGATCTCCGGTTCGGAAATATGCATGAATGAATCGTTTCAGTCATCTGGGTGGATCGGTGACAAGCAAAGGGTTGGGTGGTGCGGCAGGGCCGGGGAATGAAACCCCGGCCCTGCCGGTCTTCGTGGTGCTGCTGCGACTTAGAAGTCGAAGTCCGCGATGTTGTCTTTGTTGAACTCGAACGGGTCGCCGAGCAGAACGACGCCATCGGCGCCGACGGTGTACGAGCCCAGGTCGCCGGCTTCGAAGGTGTCGCCCTCGGCACCGGTGATGGTGCCCTCAACGAGCGCCTTCGCCGCATAGGCGGCGAGGTAGCCGAGGTCGGCCGGGTTCCACAGCGCGAACGCGGTGACGGTGCCGTCGGTGACGTAGTCGCGCATCTGGTTCGGGGTGCCGAGTCCGGTCAGTGCAACCTTGCCCTTGTACTCCGAGGTCTGCAGGTAGCGAGCCGCAGCCGCAATACCCACGGTGGTGGGGGAGATGATGCCCTTGAGGTTTGGGTGGGTCTGCAGCAGGGCGGCAGTCTTGTCGAATGAGGTCTGGTCGTCGTCGTCGCCGTACACGGTCTCAACCACGGTGATGTTCGGGTGGTTGTCGGCGATGTCGGTCTTCATCAGTTCGATCCAGGCGTTCTGGTTCGTGGCGTTGGCCGAGGCGGAGAGGATGGCCACTTCGCCGGCATCGCCGATCTGAGCCGCGATGAGGTCGACCTGCACCTTGGCGATACCAGCTGAATCGGCCTGGTTGATGAACACGTCGCGGAATTCAGCATCGGTGTCGGAGTCATAGGTGACGACCTTGACGCCGGCGTCGCGCGCCTCGTTGAGGGCGCCGCCGATGGCCTTCGGATCGTTCGCGGAAACAACGATCGCTCCAACGCCCTGCTGGGTGAGCGTATTGATGTAGCTGACCTGGGCATCCGGTGTCGCTTCCGACGGCCCGACCTCGGCGTAGGTGCCGCCGAACTCGCCGATGGCCTTCTCGCCGCCCTTGTCCGAGGTGTCGAAGTAGGCATTGCCGAGGTTTTTCGGCAGGAATGTAATGGCCAGGTTGGCCTTGTCACCGCCGCCATCAGTGCTGCCGCCGGTGCTGCCGCCTGAGGAGCAGCCGGTAGCTACCAGGGCAATGCTGACGGCAATCGCTGCGATTGCGCCGACGCGGGCCTTGCCCGAGCCATTCTTGTGAAACAACATCGTTGTTCTTCCTTTCAATGAAGTGAATTGATGTGATTGCATCGACGAGCCGTTCGCCCCTGGCCTAGGCCAGGGGTGTGCCGGTATCGACTCGTGGGGTTCTCCTGGGCTTGGAGCGCTGCTTGTGCAGCCAGACCAGGAAGCTGGTGGACACCACCGAGAGTACGAGGAGTACTCCGGTGATGATGTTGATGACATCGGAGGTGACGTTGGCGAGGCGCAGTGCGCTGCCCAGTACCCCGATGAGCAAGACGCCGGCGACGACGCCGTGCAGGGCACCGCGCCCGCCGAAGATGGAGACGCCGCCGAGCAATACCGCGGCGATGACCTGCAGTTCCAGGCCGGTGGCATTGTCGCCGCGGGCGCTGCCGAACCGGAGCGTGTAGTAAATTCCGGCGAAAGCTGAAACGGCTCCGGCGACGACGAACAGAATGAACTTGGTGCGGTTCACGTTGACGCCCGAGAAGGTGGCGGCCTCCGAGCTCAGCCCAATGGCGAAAACGCCCCGGCCGAACGGTGTGAAGTGCAGCACGATCGCAAAGATCGCCAGCAGAATGAGGAACGGGATGGTGATGCTCGGAATCGGGGTGCCCGGAATCTTCGACTTGGCCAGGGTGGTCCAGAACTCGTTGAAATCGGTCACCGCCGTGGTGCCGAGCAGGCCCACCGCGAGGCCACGATAGAGGGCCAGGGTGCCGATGGTCACCGCGAGCGACGGCAAGCCGACGACCGTGACCAGGAACCCGTTGAGGGCACCGCCCAGCGCGCCGGCGATGATCGCGATGACAGCGGCGGCCGGAATCGGAAGCCCCGCCTGGTGCAGCGTACCGAGCAGCACGCTGCTGAGTCCGACAACACTCGCCACCGAGAGGTCGATCTCCCCGGTGATGATGATGAGCGTCATCGGGAGGGCGATGAGCAGAATGGGCGCGACGTCGAGAAGCAGGTAGGTGATGGTGATGGGGTTGTCGAAATTGCGCACCGAGAGGGATGCCACCACGATCACGATGACGAGCAGTGCGATGATGGCACTTTCGCGGTTGACCAGCAGGCGGCGCCACAGCGGCTGGCCGTAGTCGCGATAGACCCGGGTCGGGGTGGCGATAGCAGTGTTACTCATTCGAGTCGTCCCTCGATTCGAGAAGTTTGCGGGTTTGTCTTAGGGCGAGCAAGCGGTCGAGCACGATGGCTCCGATAATGAGGGCACCGACGACGGCGCGCTGCCAGAAGTCCTGCACGCCGAGAATGGGCAGTGCCCGGTTGATGGTGAGCAGAAGCACCGCACCGATTGCAGCGCCCCACACCGTGCCGCTGCCGCCGAAGATAGCCACGCCACCGATCACCGCCGCCGCAACGGCGTCGAGCTCCAGCCCGCTTCCGGCCTGGGAGTTGATGGTGCCGTACCGTGCGGCGTAGAGCACGCCGGCCAGACCGGTCAGGGCGCCGCAGGCGATGAATGCCACGAGGATGCGCTTGGTCACCTTGAGTCCGTACAGCTGCGCGGCCGCCGGTTCGGAACCAATCGCGTAGAATTCCCGGCCGCCACGGGTGTTGCGCATGTACCAGCCGGCGGCGATGAGTACGACCAGGGCAATGATGGTGAGCAGGGGGATGGAGAGGTATTCCGTCGTGCCCAGGGCCAGAAAATTCTTGGGCATGTCAGAGGCGTTGATGCGGTCGCTTCCGGCCCAGAAGACATTGATGCCGCGGTAGGCATAGAGCGTGCCGAGAGTAATGACGAGGGCTGGAACCTTGGCGAAGGCAACCAGGGCGCCGTTGACGAGGCCGAGGGCTGCACCGAAGAGGATACCGGCCAGAAACACCACGATGATCGGGATGCCCGGCACGTCGAGAAACAGTCGGCCGGTCAGGTAGGCCGTGAGGCCCAGTGTGGAACCGACCGACAGGTCGACGCTGCGGGTGATGATGACGATTGCCTGGCCCACGGCAACGAGGACGAGAATTGAGGGGGTGAGCAGCAGGTCCCGAAAGCCGTCGGAGCTGAACAGGAAGTTCGGGTTCTTGATTGTCGTCACGACGATCACAAGCGCGAGGGCGAGCAGAATGCTGGTCTCTCGGGCGCGAAGAAAGACTCCGAGGCCGTGCAGAACCACGTTCGGTGTGGGCTTGGCGGTCAAGGTGCTCACGAGTGGGTCTCCGATGCGTGGGTCGCGGCGTACATGACCGTCTCGGATGTGGCATCCGCTCGGCTGATTTCGGCGGTGATTCGCCCCTCACGCATGACCAGAACCCGGTCGGCCATGCCGAGAACCTCGGGCAGCTCCGAGGAAATCATCAGAATCGCGAGGCCCTGGCCGGCCAGCTCGGAGAGCAGGCGGTGTACCTCTGCCTTGGTGCCGACATCGATGCCGCGGGTGGGTTCGTCGATGATGAGCACGCGGGGATTGGTGGCGAGCCATTTGGCCAACACGACCTTTTGTTGGTTGCCGCCACTGAGGGTGCCGACAATGGTGTCCAGGGCGTTGGTCTTCACCTCGAGGCGGCTCGCCCAGATGCGTGCCGCGGCATTCTCGGCCGCTCCGGTGAGCAGGCCGGCCTTGACCAGGCTGCGCTGAATAGACATGGTGGCGTTGCGCGCCACGGTGGAATCCACGACCAGGCCTTGCTTGCGGCGGTCTTCCGGCACCAGCGCGAGCCCGAGGTTCATGGCGGCGACGGGGTTGCGCCGGGGCACCCGTTTGCCGCTAATTGAGACGGATCCGCGGTCGTAGCGGTCGATGCCGAACACCGCGCGCGCAACCTCACTGCGCCCAGCGCCGACCAGACCGGCCAGGCCGACGATCTCGCCGGCTCGCACCGTGAAGTTGATGTCGTGGAACAGCCCGGTGACGCCGAGTCCGTTGACCTCCAACACCACGTCGCCGATCGGGGCGACGGTTTTCGGGAACAACTCGGTGACATCGCGACCGACCATGCGGCGCACGATTTCGGCGACGCTGGTGTGCTCGATGCTGTCGGTCGAGATGTAGTCGCCGTCGCGCATGACCGTGATCATGTCGCACAGGGCGAAGACCTCGTCGAAGCGGTGTGAGATGAACACCAGGGCGCGACCCTCGTCACGCAGGCTACGGGCGACGGCGAACAGCCGCTCGACCTCGACGCCGCTGAGGGCTGCTGTCGGCTCGTCCATGATCAGCACCCGGGCATCGAGGGAGATGGCCTTGGCGATCTCGATGATCTGCTGGTCGGCGATCGAGAGTCCCTCGGCCGGGCGGTCGGGATCGATGCGCACGGCGAGCCGGCTGAAGAGTTCCTCGACCTCGGCGCGCATGGCCTTGCGGTCGATTCGGCCGAACCGGTTGGTGGGTTGACGGCCCATGAAAATGTTCTCGGTCACCGACAGGTCGGGAAAGAGGGTGGGCTCCTGGTAAATCACGGCGATGCCGGAAGCCTTGGATTCGGCGGTTGACTTGAAGTTGACCGATTCGCCGCGCAGTCGAAAATCGCCGGCGTCGCGCTGATACAGGCCTGCGATGATTTTCACGAGAGTGGACTTGCCAGCACCGTTCTCGCCGACCAGGGCGTGAATGGAATTCATCTGCACGGTGAGGTTGGCGGACTTGAGTGCGACGACCGCGCCGAATGATTTGGCGACACCGCGAAGTTCGAGCGCGGCTGGTCCGGCGGTACCGGGACTGATCGACATTGATTGGCCTATTCGTAGTGCGACAGAGAAATTGAATCGTTTTAATGAGGCGGTGTTCACAATTTATGTCGACGCGCTCACCGTGTCAAGCGAAACGCCGTCACAGTTTTGAAACGATGGTAATTTCGTCCCGAAATGCGAGAGAATGACAGATGAACGGGCGCTTTAAGCCCCACCAACTTCGAGCTGGGAAGAAACATGGATATGACTGTTAACGTGCGCGACGTCGCTGCACTGGCCAAGGTTTCCGTTGGCACCGTATCCAACGTGATGAACCGCCCCGAAAAGGTGTCTGCTGCCACCGTCGTTCGGGTGCAGGCCGCCATTGACGAGCTCGGCTTTGTGCGCAATGACGCCGCCCGCCAGCTGCGGGCCGGCCGCAGCCGCAGCCTGGGGCTCGTCGTGCTCGATGTAGCCAACCCTTTCTTCACCGACCTTGCCCGAGGTGCCGAAGATCGAGCCGCCGAAGAGGGGCTTGCAGTTCTGCTCGGTAATACCGACGACAACCTCGCGCGGGAGGCCGCCTACCTCGATCTGTTTGAGGAGCAGCGCGTGCACGGCGTGCTCATCTCGCCGCTCGGTGACGTCGGCGACCGGCTGACGCGGCTGCGTGCCCGCGGCACGCCGACCGTTCTGGTGGACCGACAGACCGAAGAC
Organism: Cryobacterium sp. Hh7; assembly: GCF_004403155.1. NCBI lineage: Bacteria > Bacillati > Actinomycetota > Actinomycetes > Micrococcales > Microbacteriaceae > Cryobacterium > Cryobacterium sp. Hh7. The sequence continues at coordinate 117,133 of NZ_SOHG01000026.1, forward strand.
CGCAGTTTCTCCTCGGTCGCGGTTGACGACATTGCTGGGGGGCGCCTCGCGGCACATCACCTGCTGGATATCGGACGCACCCACCTCGCCTTCGTTGGCGGCCCAAGCAGTATTCGACAGGTTGTTGACCGGCTGGAGGGTGCGCGGCAAGCCGTGGCGGAGCATCCGTCGGCGTCCATTGAGGCCATCGAGACCGAGGCCCTCTCGGTGCTGGCCGGCCGGGCGGCGGGCGAGCGCATCCTCGAGCGTGCTCCGGGCGACCGGCCCGACGCGATCTTCGCCGCCAACGACTTGCTTGCCATCGGGGTGCTGCAGGCGCTCAATATGCGTGGCGACCTGCACGTGCCCCGGGATATCGCGCTGATCGGGTACGACGACATTGCCTTTGCCTCTGCAGCGGTCGTTCCGCTGTCGTCGATTCGTCAGCCGAGTGTGCTCATCGGCTACACCGCCGTCGACCTGCTGCTGCGCGAGGCCGAGGGTGGCGCGGCATTCGAGCACGAGCAGATCGTGTTCCAGCCCGAACTCGTCATTCGCGAGTCCACCCAGGCCTGACCGCTCGCTCGACACGTCTGTGGGGCGTGGTCGTGCGTCAACCACCGGAAGTTGTCGACTCAGCGTCAGCGCCCCCTCGACGTGGAAATTCGTCCCGGGCCCGGGCCCGCTACCCGGGCCCAGGTTATAAACTGGGCCCGCTTTCCGGGCCCGGGCCCCGAACGAAAAGGGAGCTAGCGCGGGGCCGTGGCCTCGACGATTGCGATCTCGCGCGTGGCAGTCTCGCGGTTGCGTTCGGCGGCACGCTCACGATCCAGTTCTGGCGCGTCCTCCGAGTCATCCGCGCGCTCCCGCTCGAGCACGGCGGTCCGGCCTCGGTCGCGACGACTCGGTTTGGCCACGGGCACCTCGCGCCCGTCGCCGGCGTGCAGCACGCGCACCCGAGGTGAGGTGAACGGATGCAGCTGCACCCGCAGTCGGCGATACCGCACCATCCAGAACAGCACGACGGCAGCGGCCAGGAGGCCGGAGATCGCGGCGAGGCCGAGCGCCCAGCGCGGGCCGAAGGCATCCGCTACCCAGCCGACCAGCGGGGCGCCGAGGGGAGTGCCGCCGACGAAGATGGCCATGTAGAGCGCCATGACGCGGCCGCGCATCTCGGGCCGGGTCGTCGTTTGCACGTAGGCGTTCGCGGTGGTCATCAGGGTGAGCGACGACAGGCCGACCAGGGTGAGAGATATGGCGAAAGTGGCATACGTCGGCATAATGGCCGACAGGGCGCAGGCCAGGCCGAACAGGGCGGCGCCGAGCACGATCAGGCGGAGCCTGGCGCGGCTGCGCCGGGCGGCGAGGAGCGCGCCGATGACAGCGCCGATGGCCATGATCGAGCTGAGCAGGCCGAACTCTGCGGCTCCCCGGCCGAACTCGATTGTGGCCATGGTCGAGGTGAAGATGGCGAAGTTGAGGCCGAAGGTTCCGATCAGGAAGACCGCGATCATGACGACGACGATGTCGGAGCGACCCCGCACATAGCGAAAGCCGGCGAGGAGTTGGCCGCGCTCCCGGCTTGCCTTCGGTTGGCGACGTAGCTGGTGGGTGCGCAGCAGCGTCATGGCGAAGACGGTCGCGGCGAAGGTGACCGCGTTGATCATGAAGACCCAGCCGGCGCCGACGGCGACGGTGAGCAGACCGGCCGCGGCCGGCCCGATCAGGCGTGCACCGTGGAATGACGCTGAGTTCAGCGCGACCGCGTTCGACAGCTGGTCTTCGGCGACGAGCTCGGAGACGAAGGTCTGACGGGCTGGCGCGTCGATCGCGGCGACGACGCCGAGGCCGAGGGCGAACAGGTAGACGTGCCAGAGCTGGGCCACCTCGAGCACGGTCAGAATGCCGAGGCCGAGCGCGAGCAGGCCCATCAGGGTCTGGGTGAGAATGAGCAGCTTGCGCCGGTTGAATCGGTCGGCGATAAGGCCGGACCACGGCATGAGCACGAGCTGCGGGCCGAGCTGCAGCGCCATGGTGATGCCGACCGCTGTCGCGTCGTAGTTGGTGAGCTGGGTGAGAACGATCCAGTCCTGGGCGGTGCGCTGCATCCAGGTGCCGATGTTCGACACCAAAGCCCCGGCGAACCAGATGCGGTAATTGACGACGCTCAGCGAGCGAAACATGGCACTCAACTGTCGGCGAGCTCCTTCATGATGATGGTCGCGTCGGCGAGGGTGCTGCGCTGGGCGGGACTGAGCTGGGCGACGCGTTGCACCAGCCAGGCATCTCGACGCTTGCGGGTCTCGGTCATCATCTCGCTCGCGGCATCCGTTGTGCGCAGCACAATCTTGCGGCCGTCGAGGGTGGAATCGGTGCGGGCGACGAGGCCGGCATCGACGAGGCATTTGACCGTGCGGGTCATTGACGGCGGGGTGACGCGCTCGAACTCGCTGAGTTCGGTGAGCGTTAACGGGCCGTGCACGTAGAGCACGCCGAGGGCTGAGAACTGGCCGCTGCCGAGTTCGTTCTCGGCCTTCTCCTGGCGCAGGCGGCGGGCGAGGCGGCCGTTGGCCAGACGAAATTCGTGGCTGAGCTCGGCGGTGTTGTTCGCCGCGGTGGGCTCGCTCTTCAGGGGCGGCTGCGCCTTGATGACGCCGAGGGCCGCGGTCTTGGGGTGCATTCGTGATTCCATATATCCTTAGCATAGCAAATTAGCTATGCTAAGTATATTGGCAGCAGGCCTGGAACAGGGCAGACTATCCTAGTGCCCACATATACGGATACCTCTGGCCTGGTCGTCACCTACCACGTTTGGCCGATCGACGCCCCCAAAGCCGTGATCCAGCTCGCCCACGGCGTCGGCGAACACGCCCAGCGCTATGCGGCTCTCGCCGCGGACCTTAACCGAGCCGGCTACAGCGTCTACGCCGACGACCACCTGGGCCACGGCCAGACCGGGCTTGCCCAGCATGGCGGTGACCACACGAAACTTGGTCGGCTGGGCGCCGGCGGGCTGCGCGCGGCTGTGGCCGGCGTGCATCAGCTGAGTGGAATCATCCGCTCAGAAAACCCGACACTGCCCCTCGTGCTGCTCGGACACAGCTGGGGATCGTTCATGGCCCAAATGATCGTGAACGCGCACGCCGCCGAGTACGACGCGATCGTGCTCTCCGGCAGCGCCTACCGCTGGCCGGGCTATCTCGACGGCGGCGACCTTAACCGCAAGCACAAAACACTCGGCACGACCGGAGTCGAGTGGCTCAGCCGGGACCCGGCCGTAGCTCAGGCGTTCGTGGCCGACCCGCTGACCACGGCGACGCCGCTCGCCAAGCTATTCGGCCTGCGTGAGGCTGCCCGACTGTTCGGCCGGCCAGCGAAAAATCTGCCCAGCGACCTGCCGATGCTTGTTCTGGTCGGCGGGGACGACACCGTCGGTGGCGAACGCAGCGCGCTCAAACTGGTGAACGCCTACGTCAAGCGGTCGGGGCTGCGCGATGTGCGCCTGATCGTGTACCCGGGTGCGCGCCACGAGGTCTTCAACGAGACCAACCGCGACGAGGCCATCGGCGACCTCGTCGCCTGGCTCGACGAACGATTCACGTCGTAGGCTGAAACCATGCATGGTGAATATAAGGTTCCGGGCGGCAAACTGGTCGTCGTTGATCTCGATGTCGTCGACGATGTCATTGCCAATTTTCGTCTGGCCGGGGACTTCTTTCTCGAACCCGACGATGCCCTCGAGGACATCAACGCGGCGGTGACCGGTCTGCCCGCCGGCAGTACGGCTGCTGCGATCGCGGACGCCGTGCGTGGCGCGCTGCCGGCCGGCGCGATTCTGCTCGGCTTCTCGCCGGAGGCCGTCGCGGTCGCCATTCGCCGGTCGCTCGCGCAGGCGAGCACCTGGCGAGACTACGACTGGCAGATCATCCACTCGCAGACGCCGGTCGCGCCCGTGCTGCAGATGGCCCTCGACGAGGTGCTCGCCATCGAGGTCGGCGAGGGTCGCCGCCAACCCACCCTACGCATCTGGGAGTGGAACGAACCGGCCGTGGTCATCGGCAGTTTTCAGTCGCTCAAAAACGAGGTCGACCCCGAGAACGCCGCGAAGTACGGCTTCACCGTGGTTCGGCGCATCAGCGGTGGCGGCGCCATGTTCATGGAGGCTGGCTCGGTCATCACCTATTCGATCTACGCGCCGACCGACCTCGTGCAGGGCATGAGCTTCGCCGACTCCTACGCATTTCTGGACGAGTGGGTCATCACCGCGCTCAAATCGCTCGGCATCGATGCGCACTACCAGCCGCTCAACGACATCACGAGCCCGACCGGCAAGATCGGCGGGGCCGCCCAGAAGCGACTCGGAAGCGGCGCCGTACTGCACCACGTCACCATGAGCTACGACATGGACGGCGAAAAAATGGTGCAGGTGCTGCGCATCGGCCGCGAAAAACTCAGCGACAAGGGCATTACGAGTGCCGCCAAGCGCGTCGATCCGTTGCGCAGCCAAACCGGCCTGAGCCGTGCCGAGATCATCGAACGCATGAAGGAGACCTTCACCGGCCTCTACGGCGCCTCCGAGGGCGACGTCACCGCCGAGGAATACGCCAAGGCCACCGAGCTCGTCGCGAACAAGTTCAGCACCGAGGAATGGCTGACGCGGGTTCCCTAGGTGAGCGGATGCCGGCATCCGCTCACCCAGAATCGGCTACCGGCCGCGGGTCAGCAGGTCCTGGTACTCCGCGTGCGTGTCGATCCAATGCGCCACATACGAGCAGTCGGCCACCACGGCCAGGTCGGTGCGCACGCGCACGTCGTCGAGCGCCTGCTCGACCAGGATGCTCGCCAAACCGTGGGCGCGCCGGGTCGGGTCGACCTCGGTGTGCGTGAAATGCACCGCCGATTGCGTGGTGACGTAGTCGGCCAGGCCGACGCAGTCGTCGCCGAGCCAGACCGTGTACCGGTTCTGCTCGGGGTTGTGGCGCACCTGCAGAGTGCCGGCTTCAGCCAGATCCTGCGAGTGGATGGTAGCCGATTCAGCAGTCATCCCGACAGACTAAGCCGATAGACGGCGCGGAGGCTGAAAGAATAGACAAATGCCTTTCTCGTGGACACCGACCAGTCCGAGCCGTGTCATCCACGCCAACAACCTCAAGGTGTTGCCGAGCCTGCCGGACGGTGCCTTCACCCTGATCTATCTCGACCCGCCGTTCAACACCGGCCGGTCACAGAAACGCCAGACCACCACGTCGGTGCGTTCGGTCGCCACCGATGGATCCCACGCGACCGGAACGATCACCGGGTTCAAGGGCCAGCGCTACGAGCGCATCAAGGGCGACCTGCTCGGCTACGACGACCAGTTCGAGGACTATTGGGCTTTTCTGGAGCCGCGCCTGATCGAGGCCTGGCGGCTGCTGGCCGACGACGGCACGCTCTACCTGCACCTCGATTACCGCGAAGCGCACTACGCCAAGGTGCTGCTCGATGCCCTGTTCGGCCGGGAATGCTTTCTCAACGAGCTCATCTGGGCTTACGACTACGGAGCCAAATCGAAGAACAAGTGGCCGACCAAACACGACACGATTCTGGTCTACGTGAAGAATCCGGCCAGCTACTACTTCGACTCCACGACCGTAGACCGGGAGCCGTATATGGCTCCTGGTCTGGTCACGCCCGAAAAAGTCGCCAAGGGCAAACTGCCGACGGATGTCTGGTGGCACACCATCGTCTCGCCCACCGGCAAGGAGAAAACCGGCTACCCCACCCAGAAACCGGTCGGAATCCTGCGGCGCATCATGCAGGCGTCCAGTCGCGAGGGCGACTGGGTGCTCGACTTCTTCGCTGGCAGCGGCACCACCGGCGCCGTCGCGGCCGCCCTCGCCCGTCGCTTCGTACTGATCGACCAGAACCCCGAAGCGCTCGTCGTGATGCGTGCCCGGTTCGAGCTGGTGCCAGGCGTCGAATTTCTAGAACTAACTCAGGAGAACCCATGAAATTTCGCATTTTCACCGAGCCCCAGCAGGGTGCCAGCTACGACGACGTCCTGGCCGTCGCGCAGGCCACCGAGCGGCTCGGCTTCGACGCATTCTTTCGCAGCGACCATTACCAGGTCATGGGTGACGGTGATGGCCTGCCCGGCCCGACGGATGCCTGGACCACCCTCGCCGGGTTGGCGCGGGAGACAAAACGCATCCGTTTGGGTACCCTGGTCTCCTCGGTGACCTACCGGCCGCCGGGAATTCTGGCCATCCAGGTCGCGCAGGTCGACCAGATGTCGGGTGGGCGCGTCGAGCTCGGCCTCGGCACCGGCTGGTTCGAGCAGGAGCACCTCGCCTACGGCATCCCGTTTCCGGACAAGCGGTTCGGCCTGCTCGAGGAACAGCTCGAGATCATCACCGGACTGTGGAACACCCCGGTCGGGGCCCGCTACGACTTCGCCGGCGAGCACTACACCCTCGTCGATTCGCCGGCGCTGCCGAAGCCCACACAGGCGCGAGTGCCGGTGATCGTGGGTGGCGGCGGTGCCAAGCGCACCCCGAAACTCGCGGCTCGCTTCGCGACCGAGTTCAACCTGCCGTTTCCCGACTTCGCCGACATTGCGGGCAAGTTCGACGGCGTGCGGGCGGCCTGTGAGGCCATCGACCGCGACCCGGCCGAGCTCACCTACTCGGCGGCGCTGATCGCCGTCGGCGGCTCGGATGAGACGGAGTTCGCCCGCCGGGCGGCCTCGGTCGGTCGCGAGCCGGCCGAGCTGCGTGAGCACGGCCTTGCCGGCACCGCCTCCGAGATCGTCGACCGACTCGGCGCTCTCGCCGATTCCGGCGTCGAGTGCGTCTACCTGCAGATCATGGATCTGTCCGACCTCGAGCACCTGGAGTTTTTGGCCGCCGAGGTGGTTCCGCAGCTGCGCTGAGGCGCGCCGAGCGGATGCCGCGGCGCCGGCATCCGCCGGTGGCACGCGTTTGGGGAGCTCGCACGTGTTCAAACCAGTGTCAATCTCCCAAACACGTGCCGCGAGGCCCGGGCGGCGCCCGGCTCAGCCCCCGTGTGCCGCCCGAATGTGCGCCGCGTACATGCGCCCGCTGTCCTTCACCGTGCGTTCGAGTGTCTTGTAGTCGACCCGCACGATGCCGAACCGTTTCTCGTAGCCGTACGACCACTCAAAGTTGTCGAGCAGCGACCAGACGAAGTACCCGCGCACGTCAGCGCCGGCCGCGATAGCCTCGCCCACCTTGTTGATGTGCGCCGCGATGTACTCCGTGCGTTCCACGTCGTGCACGGCGCGGTCGGCGCTCACCGTGTCGTCGTAGGCGGCGCCGTTCTCGGTCACGTAGAGCGGCGGCAGCCGGTCGTACTCCTGGCCGAGCCGCACCAGCAGCAGGCGCAGGCCGTCGGGGTTGACCTCCCAGTCCATCGCGGTGCGGGGCAGTCCGCGGCTGGGGAAGGTGATGTACTCCGATCCGATCCACGGTGAACCGACGGGCCGGTCGGCGCCACCGGCGTGACCATCGGTCGCCGAGGCATCCGCATGGCCGCTCACGAGGTCGTCGTGGTAGTGGTTGACGCCGAGAAAATCGAGGGGGGCCGCGATGATCTCAAGATCGTCGGAGTGGATGACCTCGGCGAGTCCGAACGGCTCGAGGTCGTGCAAGGTGTCGTCGGGGTAGGTGCCGCGCAGCAGTGGGTCGAGGAAGATGCGGTTGGCGAGCGAGTCGAGTCGACGGGCCGCCTCGATGTCGATCGGGTCGGCCGCATCGCGCGGTACGGCATTTGTGAGATTCAGGGTGATCCCGAGGTTCTGCGCCCCGGCCGAGCGCAACGCGTTCACCGCGAGCCCGTGCGCGAGGTGCTGGTGATGCACCGCAGCGACCGCAGCCCGGCCATCTTGCCGGCCCGGCGCGTGGGCGCCCGATCCGTAGCCGAGCAGTGAGGAGCAGAACGGCTCGTTGAAGGTGGTCCAGTGGGTGACCCGGTCGCCCAGCGCGGAGTAGACATCCCTGGCGTAGTCGACGAACCGGTAGGCGGTGTCGCGGTTCGCCCAGCCGCCTTCCTCCTCGAGGGCCTGCGGCAGGTCCCAGTGGTACAGGGTGAGCCAGGGCAGAATGCCGGCGCCGAGCAGCTCGTCGACCAGGCGGGAGTAGAAGTCCAGCCCCTCGGGGTTCATCGCTCGATCGCCCGGGCGCACGCGGGCCCAGCTGGTCGAGAACCGGTAGGCGTCGAGGCCGAGCGAGGACATGAGCCGCACATCGGCGGGCATCCGGTGGTAGTGATCGACCGCTGTCTCGAGGTCGTCGTCGCCAGCGATGGCGCCCTTCACCCGCGCGAACGCATCCCAGATCGAATCTTCCTTGCCACCAGCGTGGCCGGCGCCCTCGATCTGCGCGGCGGCCGTCGCCGACCCCCAGAGAAATCCGTGCGGCCAGGTGAACGGTGTGGGTGTGATCTGCGACATGACGAAACGGTACCCCGCGGCGAGGAATTCGACCAGTGACGAGGGCGTAACCGCGGACATCCGGTCGAACCGTCCCAGCAATCGGCTGCGAACCGGCCATCGTGTCGGAGATCTCGGCAGGATGCACGCGGCATTCGGGGCTCTCAGATTCGGCGCAGCTAAGCTCGAAACATGTTGCAGAACAACGAACCTACCGAGGCCGATCAGCGGCGCACCCGGCGCCGGTTTTTGATCGGGGTTCTCATCGTTGGAGTGGTCGTCGCGCTCGCGGCGATCGGCCTTTATCTGAGCGCCGCGCTCAGCGTTTAAATAATCAGAAGTGAGTACAACGTGCAGTTGACAAAGTGGCAGCGACTCGGCCTGACGACGGCCGTGGGTGCCGTGCTCGCGGTCGGCGCGACGGCGCTCGTCGTGCAGGCCCTCGAAGGACCGGCCGACCCCACGAAGACGGCGCAGACACCGGATGCCGCAACCCCAGCCATAACGCAGGAACCGGTTCGCGCCACCCCCACCGACACGGCCGCTGCGGCCCCGGTCGAGGCGGAGCCTGCCCTCAGCGCCCCCGTCGCCGCGCAGATCGATTACCTCCTCGCGCACTGGAGCCTGGAAAACTACAACACAGCCGAGTGGGGCGTGCTCGGCGAGAACGACTGCGTCAACTTCGCCAGCCAGGCCATGATCGCCCGCGGCTGGACCATGGACAGCGTCTGGTCGAGCCCGAAGAACGGCAACGCCTACGACGCCTCGGCCGCCTGGCGCAGTTCCACAGCATTCATGAACTACATCGCGCAGACCGGCAAGGCCACAGCCCTGACCGATCAGCAGCGTGACCAGGTCAAGGTCGGCGACATCGTGCAGTTCGACTGGGACAATTCCGGCGACCGCGACCACACCGGCATTGTCACCAGGGTGGAGAAGGTCGGCGACACGATCGAGATCTCGTTCGCCGGGCACACCCTCGATTCCGACTTCCGCTCGGTCGACACGGCAATCACCGTTGATCACCCGGGCGGCACGGCATACTACTGGAGTGTTCCTTAGGCGATCGCGGCGTCGACGATGGCCTTGGCCTCGAGCTGAACCTGCGCCAGGTGGTCGTCACCCAGAAACGACTCGGCGTAGATCTTGTAAACGTCTTCGGTGCCGCTCGGCCGCGCCGCGAACCAGGCGTTCTCGGTGGTGACCTTCACTCCGCCGATCGCAGCGCCGTTGCCGGGGGCAACGCTGAACTTGCCGGTGATCTTCTCGCCGGCCAGCTCGGTGGCCGTGATCATCGAGCCGTCGAGCTTGGCCAGTGCGGCCTTCTGCGCGGGCGTGGCCGCGGCATCCACTCGCGCATAGGACGGTGCGCCGAAGTGCTCGGTCAGTTCCGCATACCGCTGCGAGGGCGTCTTGCCGGTGACCGCGAGAATCTCGGCGGCCAGCAGGGCCAACAGAATGCCGTCCTTGTCGGTGGTCCAGACGGTGCCGTCGAAGCGCACGAAGCTCGCGCCGGCGCTCTCCTCGCCGCCGAACGCCACCGAGCCGTCGATGAGGCCCGGCACGAACCATTTGAAGCCGACCGGCACCTCCCACAGGTCGCGGCCGAGAAAGCCGGTGACCCGGTCGATCATGGTCGACGAGACGAGAGTCTTGCCGACTGCGGCGTCGATTTTCCAGCCTTCGCGGTGGCTGTACAGGTAGTCGATCGCGACGGCCAGAAAGTGGTTCGGGTTCATCAGGCCAGCGTCGGGCGTGACGATGCCGTGCCGGTCGGCGTCGGCGTCGTTGCCGGTCAGAATGTCGTACTCGTCTTTGTGCGCGACAACGGATGCCATCACCGACGCGCTCGACGGATCCATCCGGATCTTCTCGTCCCAGTCCAGCGTCATGAATCGCCAGGTCGGGTCGACCTTCGGGTTGACCACGACCAGGTCGATTTCGTAGCGGTCGCGGATGGCGCCCCAGTAGCCGACGCTCGCGCCACCGAGCGGGTCGGCGCCGATGCGGATTCCGCTGGTGCGGATGGCCTGCATGTCGATGATGTTTTCGAGGTCGTTCACGTAGTGGCCGCGAAAGTCGTAGGTTTCCACGGCGCTCGGCTCGCTCCGTAGTACGCCGTCGAGGCCGCCCGAGATGAGTTCGTTGGCGCGGCCCGCGATCCACGAGGTCGCGTCACTGTCGGCCGGGCCGCCGTGCGGCGGGTTGTACTTGAAGCCGCCGTCCATTGGCGGGTTGTGGCTCGGGGTGACGACGATGCCGTCGGCCAGGTCGCCGTGCTCGCCGCGGTTGTAGGCCAAAATGGCGTGCGACAACGACGGGGTGGGCACGTAGTCGTCGAACTCGTCGACCAGCACACGCACGCCGTTGGCGACGAGCACCTCGAGGGCGGTCGTGTAGGCCGGCCCGCTCAGGGCATGTGGGTCGGTGCCGATGAACAGGGGCCCTGTAATGCCCTGGCCCGCGCGATATTCCACGATGGCCTGGGTGGTGGCGCTGATGTGGTCCTCGTTGAACGCGGTGTTCAGCGAACTCCCGCGATGCCCGGAGGTGCCGAAAACGACCCTCTGGGCTGGGACCCCGGCATCCGGTTTCAAATCGTAATAGGCCTTGACCAGCCCATCAACGTCGATCAGGTCAGATTCCAGGGCTCGGGTGCCCGCGCGTTCGCTCATGAGCACAGTCTGGCACCACCGGTAGGCTGTCAGCCATGCCCGACGCGCCGAATCCAGCCCAGACCCGCACCTACAGCTATCTGGGCCCGGCCGGAACCTTTACCGAAGCGGCCCTCGCGCAGGTGCCCGAGGCGCGCGGCCAGATCTGGCGCCCGGTCAACAACGTGGGCGAGGCCTTCGCTGATGTCGTCTCCGGCCGCAGCTTCGCGGCCATGATCGCCATCGAGAATTCCGTCGACGGCGGCGTCACCGCCACGCAGGACGCCCTGGCCAGCGTGCCAAACCTGCGCATTATCGGCGAATATCTGGTGCCGGTGAATTTCGTGCTCGTCGCCCGCCCAGGCGCGACTCTGGCCGACGTGCGGGTCGTTAATGCGCATCCGGTCGCCTACGGGCAGTGCCGCATCTGGCTCGAACAGACCCTGCCAAGCCACGGCCACATCCCTGCATCGAGCAACGTCGCCGCTGCCTCCGCCCTCTTGAACTCCGATCAAGCGGATGCCGCGATCGCCCCGCCCGGAATCGACAAGCACCACGACCTCGTCGTTCTCGCCTCGAATATCGGGGACAACCCCAACGCCGTCACTCGGTTCGTGCTGGTCGGCCGCACCGCCGAACTCACCGCACCGACCGGCGCCGACAAGACCAGCCTCATCATCGAGCTGCCAAGTGACCGCTCCGGTGCCCTGCTCGAAATGCTCGAGCAGTTCGCCACCCGCGGCGTGAACCTCAGCCTCATCCAGTCCCGGCCGATCGGCGATTCCCTCGGTCGCTACCGCTTTGTCGTCGACGCCGAGGGGCACATCCTCGACGAACGCGTCGCCGACGCCCTGCTCGGGCTGCGCCGATTCAGCCCCAAGGTGATCTTTCTCGGGTCGTATCCGCGGGCCGACAAGCGCCCGATCGAGTTCACCTCGCGCTACGACGACGGCATCTTCATCGAGGCCCGCGACTGGCTGCGCGGACTGATCGCGGGGGAACCCGCCGAATAGGCGCAGCCAGCGGGAAACCCGTCGCTCAGCGGCGTGAGGAGTCGCGAATCGTCCTCAAACCGGCTGCGGGGGAGGAAATATTTACGACCCCTCACAGCCGACGTGCTATTCGGCCGGCACGCGCACAATCAGCGCGCCGGCGTCGGCGTTCAGCCGCACCTTGCGCACCAGCCCGAACTCATCGCCGTCGAGCTCGAAATCCTGCGGGTGCTCGAGCACGATGCGAATATCGGCCCCGCGCAGCGTCGTCATGACGCGTTCATTGGTGGATTCCGTGGTCTGAATCATGCGGCGACCCACCGCTGAACGGCGCAGCACGCCGTTCTCCCAGGTCACCCGTCGCCAGATGGTGAGCCAGCCGAGCACACCCTTGGGCTGCAGTACGGCAATGTCGAGAATCCCGTCGTCGAGGCGAGCGTGAGGCAGAAACTGAATATTTCCCGGCAGCAGTCCGCAGTTGGCGACGAGAATGGCGCTCACCTGCGCCGGGCGGTCGGTGCGTCCGGCAACGCTGTAGCGGATGCGAAATGGCCGCGCCTTCGGCAGCGCCCGCGCAACCCCGTCCACGTAGGCGAGCCAGCCCACCTGCTTCTTCAGGTCGTCGCGGGTGTGGGCGATCATCTGCGCGTCGAGGCCGACACCGGCCATGACCAGAAATACGTGTTCCTCGACCGCCCCGGCCTCGGTGGTGACGCTGGCGACGCCGAGGTCGATGGACTTGTCCTCGCCACTGAAGGCGATCGCGGTGGCCGCGTCGATGCTGCCGAGCGGCAGATCGAGGTTGCGGGCGAGCAGGTTGCCGGTGCCCGACGGCACGATGGCCATGCGCACGCCGGAATCACGCAGCGCCTCGGCCACGGCGCGAACGGTGCCGTCGCCGCCGGCCGAGACGACCATCGAGGCTCCGGCGTCGAGTGCCTGTTTGGTGGCGGCCTGGCCGACGTCATCCTTGCTCGTTTCAAACCACTGCGTTTCGCCCCAGCCGGCAGACTGCTCGGCCGCGGCCACGCTCGCCCGCAGCTTGGCGAGGTCAACTTTCACCGGGTTGTAGACGACGGCGGCGTGCTGGTTGCGGCGTTCGGAGGCGGTCACGAGGCCTAGGCTACTGGGTTGACTCCGCGTTTGCCCGTCAGTGCGCACTTGTAGACTGGCCGGGTGATTGATCCGGTGCTGTTACGCGAAAACCCTGACCTCTTCAAGCGTTCGCAGGGGGCCCGTGGTGACTCCGTCGAAGCGGTGGATGCCGCGCTCGCCGCCGACGCCGAACGGCGGTCCACGATCACAGCCTTCGAAGACCTGCGGGCCGCCCAGAACCTGTTCGGGAAGCGTGTCGCGGCCGCGCCCGGTGCGCAGAAGAAGGCCCTCGTCGCCGAAGCGCAGAGTCTTGCCGCCGAGGTGAAGGCAGCCGGGGTCATCGCCGGCGAGGCCGATGCCCGCTTCGCTGCCATCGTGAAAACCATCGCCAACCCCATCATCGACGGCGTTCCGGCCGGTGACGAAGCCAACTTCGTGACCCTGCGCACCCACGGCGAGGCCCCCGTGTTCGACTTCGATCCGCGCGACCACCTAGAACTCGGCGAATTGCTCGGTGCCATCGACATGCCCCGCGGCGCCAAGGTCTCCGGCACCCGCTTCTACTTTCTCAAAGGCATCGGCGCCCGCCTCGAAATCGCGCTCATGAACATGGCGCTCGACCGGGCACTCGAAGCCGGCTTCGTGCCGCTCATCACGCCCACCCTCGTGCGCCCCGAAATCATGGACGGTACCGGTTTTCTCGGCGAGCACAACGACGAGGTCTACTACCTGCCCGCCGACGACCTGTACCTCACCGGCACGAGCGAGGTCGCTCTTGCCGGCTACCACAAAGACGAGATCCTCGACCTGTCCGAGGAGCCGCTGCGCTACGCCGGCTGGAGCACCTGCTACCGCCGCGAGGCCGGTTCGGGCGGAAAAGACACCCGCGGCATCATTCGCGTGCACCAGTTCAACAAGCTCGAAATGTTCACCTATGTGCTGCCCGAGAATGCCGAAGCCGAGCACGATCGCCTCGTGGCCTTGCAGGAGGGCATGCTGCAGTCCCTCGGCCTGAGCTACCGCGTGATCGACGTCGCCGCCGGCGACCTCGGGTCGAGCGCCGCCCGCAAGTTCGACATCGAGGCGTGGGTGCCCACCCAGAACGCGTTCCGCGAGCTGACCAGCACGAGCAACTGCACCACCTACCAGGCGCGCCGGCTGGACATCCGGTATCGCACCGAATCGGGCAAGACTGCGCCGGTCGCGACCCTCAACGGCACGCTCGCCACCACCCGCTGGCTCGTCGCCATGCTCGAAACGCACCAGCAAGCGGATGGCTCGGTGCGCGTCCCCGAGGCGCTGCGCCCTTACCTCGGCGGCCTCGAGGTGCTCACGCCCCTCCCGGTGAAGGGTGCGAAGTGACCTCCGTGGTGACGACCGAGCCGTGGCTCGTCGCCCTCGACATCGACGGCACCACGATGCACGAAGACGGCTCGATCAGCCAGTCCGTGATCGACGAGGTCGCCCGGCTCGCCTTGCAGGGCCACGAGGTTATGCTCGCCACCGGGCGCTCGGCCGCGGCCGCCCTGCCGGTGCTCGACCGGCTCGGAATCTCGCCGCGCTACGTGGTCTGCTCCAACGGGGCCATCACGATGCACCGCGACGCCACCGCCCCGCTCGGCTACCGCCGAGAATGGGTGGAAACCTTCGACCCGAGCGATGTGCTCACCTCGATTCGGGCGCACCTCGGCTCGGCCCGTTTTGCGGTCGAAGACGAGCATGGCTTCTACCGCTACACCGAACCGATTCCCGATGCCACGATCGGCATGGACAGTGAACGGGTCGACTTTGACGAGCTGCTGAAACATCAGGCGACCCGCGTGGTCGTCATCTCGCCCGACCACGACATGGAGGATTTTCTCCAGGTGGTCGAGCGCATGGGGCTGAACCGGGTGAGCTATGCGATCGGGTGGACCGCCTGGCTCGATATCGCCCCCGACGGCGTCAACAAGTCAACGGCGATGGAGCGGGTGCGCGTGGCCATGGGTGTGCCGCGCGAGCGCGTGATGGCCGTCGGCGACGGACGCAACGACATTGACATGCTGCAATGGGCCGCCGAATTCGGTCGCGGCGTGGCCATGGGCGAGTCGCCCGACGACGTTCTCGCCGCCGGGTCGGAGATCACCGGCAACGTGACCAGCGATGGCCTGGCCACGGTGTTGCGCACGCTCTGACTCGCGTCCAGCCGTTTTTCAGGCACCTCTGTCAGCCTGAGCAGTCTGCCATCGGCTAGAATCGGGCCAGTTCGCCCAATTCTTCCCGGCACGGTATTTTCGTGCTGGGAATGGGCAAACCGGGAGGGCTGTCCGAGCGGCCGATGGAGCCAGTCTTGAAAACTGGTGGGCAGAAATGTCTCGTGGGTTCGAATCCCACGCCCTCCGCAGCACCAGTGAAACGCACCACCACCGGCGCACAATGATTGTCGCCTCAGGCTGACCCAAGCCCACAACCCGATGAGAGGACATGAGTGAGCGACCAACTTCGCCCCCGCAGTGCCGGTTCCAAGAACCTCAAAACTGTTGCCCGTCACGGCCGGCTCAAAAAGTCGAACGCTGCGGTTGCCGTTGCGAAATTCATTGCGGGCAGCGTGGCCGTCGTTCTGGTCAGCGGATTCTCCGTGGCCGCCATTGCCACCTACGACGTCGTGCAGAGCGCGCCACCGAGCGTGCACCTGGCCAATGAGAGCAACGGTCCGGTTCCGTCGATCGGCGCCATCGACGGGGGCGTGAACATGCTCGTCGTCGGCAGCGACAGTCGCGTCGGCCAGGAGGCCAGGTTCGGCCCGGAGGATTCCACCGGCGACCTCAACGACGTGACCATGCTGCTGCACATCTCCGAAGACCACAGCAACGCCTCGGTCATCAGCTTCCCCCGCGACATGTTCGTCGCCATCCCCTCCTGCCCAAAGGAAGACGGCAGCGGGTCGCACAGTGCAATGAGCAGCCAGAAGATCAACACTACGCTCACCTACGGCGGACTCGCCTGCACCGTGCTGACCGTCGAGAAGCTCACCGGCCTCTCCATCCCGTTTGCGGCCGAGGTGCAGTTCAGCGGCGTCATGGCCATGTCCTCCGCCGTCGGCGGCGTTCCGGTCTGCGTGGCCACCCGCATCGAAGACGAGTACACCGGAACCTTCCTCGACCCGGGAGAGCACACGCTCGAGGGCTACGAGGCGCTGCAGTTTCTGCGCACCCGCCACGGCCTCGGCGATGGTGGCGACCTCACCCGCATCAACAACCAGCAGTTGTTCATGTCGTCGCTCGTGCGCACGATCAAGAGCGCTGACACGCTCTCTGACCCGACCAAGGTGTACGCCCTGGCGAAGGCGGTCACGGCCAACATGCGCCTCTCCGACAGCCTGAGCAGTGTGACGACCCTCGCGTCCATTGCTATCGCGCTCAAGGACATCGACCTCAACCAGGTTGTCTTCGCGCAGGTGCCCACCGGCAGCACGACCGGC
Source organism: Cryobacterium sp. Hh7 (assembly GCF_004403155.1). Taxonomy (NCBI): domain Bacteria; kingdom Bacillati; phylum Actinomycetota; class Actinomycetes; order Micrococcales; family Microbacteriaceae; genus Cryobacterium; species Cryobacterium sp. Hh7. The sequence continues at coordinate 133,741 of NZ_SOHG01000026.1, forward strand.
GGGGTGAAAGCCGTGCAGCCGGCCTTCGACAATCTGTTCGAGGCGGTTGCCGCCGACCAGCCGCTGACCCTGAGCGGAACCACCGGGCGCGGCACCGAGGCCGATCCGAACGTTCCCGTAGAAGCCGAGCCGGAACCGTCCGCGACCACCGATCCCGCGGCAACGGCCGATCCTTCGGCGACCGCCGATCCGACTGCGACCGAGGCTCCCGTCGTCACCGAAGACCCGGGCGTGGTGCTGTCGGAGTCGGTGACCGGCCAAACCGCTGGCGACTACACCTGCACCAGGGGCCGTACGCTCGAGAACCAGTAGCCGGGCCTGGGCATCCGTTTTCGGGCCGTGATTTTTCATGGTCAAAGCGGATGCCCGGGGTACGGCTAAGATGGGGGAGTGTGTTTGCGCAAGCGGACACCAAGGAGACGTCGCATAGTTCGGCTTAGTGCACCACCCTGCTAAGGTGGAGTACCCGCAAGGGTACCGAGGGTTCAAATCCCTCCGTCTCCGCAGTACAAGAAGTCCCTGATCAGCGGATTTTCGCTCCGATCGAGCACGCGTTGCCGATCGCATCACGTCGTAGGTTGTACCTTCGTCCGCGAACAGGTCGGCGAGATCTCGCTCGCGCTGTTTCGCGCGCAGGAAGGTTCGCACTTGATCATCGGCCGGGAAAACGGTGGTGGTCGCGCCCAGTTCGGCGCCCATATTGGCGATCACGTGTCGATCCATCGCGGTCGGGGCTGCGAGGCCGGGGTCGTAGAACTCGATGATCCGACTGACGCCGCCCTTGACGCCATGCCGGCGCAGCATTTCGAGGATGACGTCTTTGGCGCGGGTCCACGGCGGCAGTTGTCCGGTGAGCTTAACGCCCCAGATTTCGGGCATCCTGATGTACAAGGGCTCGCCGGCTATGGCCGGGGCTACCTCGGTGCCGCCGACGCCGATGGCCAGCATCCCGAGCGAGCCTGCGGCCGGGGTGTGGCTGTCGAAGCCGACCATCGTCTTGCCGGGGGTGCCCAAGCGCTGTATGTGCGTGGGGTGTGTCACCCCCTTGCCGGCCTTCGAAAACCACAGGACGAACCCTTGGTAGCAGGAGCGAAGAAAAGTCGCGGTCTTCCGCGTCCCAACGCCTCCAACTCCAGCATGACCAAGGTCCCGGTCGCGTCCTGGGCGAGGGTCTGGTCGATCTGCAGGCCGATTTCGGTCTCCGGCACCATCTCCCCGGAGACCAGGTGCGATGCGATAAGTTTCTGTGCAACGTTGTATGCCACGGTAAGCGCCCTTCCTCGATAGCGGTGCCCACCGACATCCGTCGGTATGAATTGGCCTCCGGGGCATGCCGCTGATCCGAGTTAGGCCACTCGTGGCGCCGGGGCTAGCCTTCTCAGAGAGAATGGACGTCCGCCATACCGGAAAGATGGGCGACTCAAGCGGACTACACCGCTACCCACTTGAGCGCATTTGAGCAGGCCTGGCGATCTTGATCATTCTGTCGACGGATGAGGTCCAGGACCGTGCGGCACTGTACGCGCTCGCACGGCGCCTGGACCTCATTTTTGAGCCGTTCGCTCGCGGCTAGTGCAGGACTCCGCAGGCAGCCGGGTCGGTTGCCTCGGCGGGGAGGGTGGGGTCCAGCTCGCTTACACCCTCGGGATCGCTGACGTTGTACGTGCCGTTGCCGTCGTGGTCGATTCCGTGGATCACGACAACACCTTCACCGTCACGGATGGCCTCGGCAATCTGTGCGGCGGTGCCGAGCCCTTCGGCTCCCGGGTAACCGGTTCCGGCCACGTCTGTGAATCTGATGTTGGTCCGGAGGTAGTTATAGGAACCGTTTTTCGAGACGGGGAACCGGGAAACGTCCAGAAAACTGGCCGGCGTAGTGTCTCCACTGGTGTTCAAGGACACCACAACGGGGCCGTACGCCGGAACACCCTCAACGGTGTTCAGTCGTCCGTCACCGTTGCTGTCCAACGCGAGCGTGGGACACTCATTCAAGGCCTGTTCGCCGTAGTGGATGTGCTGTGCGTGCGGAGCATCGGGCGTCAAACCCCTCGCGCGGATCCCGATCGCCCGGATCGTCTCGCCGCGAACGACCGCGACCGCCGTTCCAGACGCTCCTGAGCCGTTAAGCTCTGTGAGGTGGGCGGTCAGCACCGCGTTGCCGCGCACCGATTTTGGGACATGCGCTGATGCCGGCGCAGCGCCCAGTGACATGGCGATGAGCGCAGCTGCACTCGCGCCCAGCACCAGTCTGATGTTCTTCTTCACGATTCACTCCTATGTGTCCTCGCCCATCGGGACGATCCCGACGGTAAATGCGACAGCGTTGATACGTAACCCTCAGCCGAATGCCTTGGCATTATGCGAACGCACGCACGCATGCCTGCGGCGAAGAGTATCCGCAAATCGGGTTTCCGGACAGTGGTGATTGCTGACTCTGTACGCATGCTTGCGCCTGCCCCTTGCCGCTCCTCGCCGCACGGGTCTTGCCCCACCCTGCTCCGTGTCGGCCCGCGGTATCTCTGTGTGACGTCGCTGTTTATCCAGATCTCGTCATCAGAGCACCCAGCGCTGGGGAGCATGTGGTGCCACTGCAGGATCTGATGCAGCAGGCTCCCATCGACGAATTCACCCAATCCGATACCGAAGATGGTGCCGGGTAGACCGATCCCGCGGGGCTGTGCGCGCGTCCCTCCGATCGGGGTAGAGATGGTGACGAGCTTGGCGCTAACAATGGCCTTCCGATTCCACCCGTTCGTCATGGCTTCACGCTATATCCCGCGACGCCGGGGCCGAGTTCGAAGCTGTCAAGTCCTCGCGTTCGGCCCTTTTTGTTGCGTGAGTTTCAGCCGGTTGCACCGGTGTGTGAGGTACGTGCCGTTTCACGTGCGCGGACGATCTACTCAGCCAAGACTTATACCTCTAGGGGTATGGTGGAGATGCGGATCAGTAAACGAAAGGAAGTAACTCAGATGATGTGGGGTAACGGAAGTATGGGATGGTCCTGGGGGTTCGGCCTACTAGCTATTGCCGGTGTCGCCGTGCTTATTTATGTCATTGTTCGTTTTTTGTCGAACAAATCCGGAAGCGATGACACGCGATCTGCTCCGAGGCAAGCTAATTCGGCCGGTGCCAGGCAGATTCTTGAGGAGCGGTTCGCTCGGGGGGAGCTCACTGCGGAGCAGCTGCGTGATCAGCTGCGGGTGCTCGAGGAGGGCCGGTAGTGCCCGGTCTTAGTCGCCGTAGCGCCCTGATCCTCGGCGGGGTCGGGATTGCGGCCACGGCTGTGGGCGGAGCGGGTTTCTTTGTCAATCAACGGATCTCCTCGACGACGTCACCGGCTATACCGTCCGGGAGCGACCTCGTCGAGCCCCCGGAGCTACGAAGCGTCAGCGGTACTCTCACCGTTGATCTCGAGTCTTCCCCCCAACAGGTGACCATTGCTGGTCGTGATGTGCGTGCGCTGAGTTACAACGGTGGCGTGCCCGGCCCCACACTGCGCGTTCGAGCGGGAGACACCCTCAACGTCAGCCTTCGCAATGGGCTGGCAGATCCGAGCAACCTGCACGTGCACGGTCTCCATGTCTCGCCCGAGAACAACAGCGACAACATGTTCGTCACCGTCGCAGCCGGCGCCTCCTTTGATTATCAGTACGAATTGCCCGCCAATCACCCGCCGGGCGTGTACTGGTATCACCCGCACCACCATGGTTTCGTGGCCGATCAGGTATTCGGCGGGCTTTACGGCGCCATTATTGTTGAAGACCCCGACCCCATCCCGGCCAGCCGGGAACGTGTCCTCGTCATTTCCGACATCACCCTTGATTCCGCGGGAACAATTCCAGCGGCCACAGCGATGGAGAAAATGTCCGGACGCGAGGGAGACCTCGTCCTGGTCAACGGTCAGCTCACCCCCAGTATGACTTCCCGCCCTGGTGAGCGGGAACGATGGCGCATCGTAAATGCCTGCGTGTCCCGCTATCTGCGGCTGCGCCTCGACGGGCAGCAGCTGTCCCTCCTCGGAATTGACTCCGGACGGTTCGAAGCCGCGCACGACGTCGACGAGGTCGTGCTGGCCCCGGGGAACCGGGCCGACCTTCTCGTCACCGGCACGGCCGGCAGCTCCGTGCTGCGTACGCACACCTATGACCGAGGTATGTCCGGCGGAATGATGATGGGAGGCGGAAGCTCCGCTGGAGCCGACGACGTCGCGCTGGCCTCCTTTGTCGTGACCGGTGACGACGTCACGACAGTCGCCGCCATACCCGGCCAGCCCGCTCCACGAGACCTTCGCACGGCTACCGTAACCGCTCGACGCGAGTTGATCTTCGCGATGGGAATGGGCGGGGACACGGGCAGTGGCATGGGTGGAAACATGGATGGCGGAATGGGTGGAGGAGTGGGTGGGGGCATGATGTCAGCCACGATCAACGGCCAGGTATTCGATGCCACCCGGGTCGACACGACCGTGCAATTCGACAGTGTGGAGGATTGGTTGCTGACAAATACCAGCCCGCTCGATCACCCCATGCACCTGCACGTGTGGCCGATGCAGATTATCGAACAGTCAGGCCAGCCCGTCAAAACCATCATGTGGCAAGACGTCGTGAACATCCCGGCACGCAGCACCGTGCGAGTACGTATCGCGTTTGACGACTTCAGCGGACGTACCGTGTACCACTGCCACATTCTTGACCACGAAGACAGAGGAATGATGGGAGTTATCACCGCAAACTGACAGTAGCCGCAACCATCAATTCGAAAAAAATGGATTAGGAGAAATCAATGAACTACGCACACACCATCACCGTCTCGCTGCCCTACGAAGTAGCCGTCTCCAGGGTGCGGGAAGAACTAGCCAACCAAGGATTCGGCGTTCTTACCGAAATCGACGTCCACGCGACCTTCGAAACGAAACTCGGCGTGGAAAGTGCGCAGGCACTGGGCGACTACCTGATCTTGGGTGCCTGTAACCCCGCCCTCGCCGAACAGGCGCTCACTGCAGAGCCCGACATGGGCTTGCTGCTTCCGTGTAACGTCGTCATTCGACGAAGCCCGTCAGCGACTATCACCACGGTTCAAGCTATCAACCCACAAACCATGGTCCAGCTGAGCAATTCCCCGGGGATACAGAACGTTGCTGATCAAGCCGATCAGCGTCTTCTCGCCGCGCTAGCCGCTCTCCAAGGAGAAAGCAGCAGCAAGTAATACGCGGTCTAGCCCGCTGAAGCACGGCCAGAATTTTGTGGCCGTGTCAGGCGCTAGCCGCGCTGGTGGTCCGATTGGCGATCTGGCAGGCTTCACTAAAAGATGGGCCGGGTGCCGTTAGCGTCCGAGCAGCCGGGACCAGAAGGAGCCAGTCGATTTTTCTTTCACGTGCCCGGCGCATTGTTGGTTGCGTGGCACACCGCGCATGACCTGATCAATGTGCTGACCGCAGCCCGCCCACGTTGTCTTTTGGCACACTTTGCACGTTACGGCACGACACATAAGGATCTCCATTCAATTCGGTGAACTAATCATAAAATAATACACCAGGGGGTATTCTGGCCGGGTGGTGACAGGACGGGCCGCCTGTGAGCCTGCTGCGAAGCGGTTTCGCGGGGGCGCGAGGTTTAGCGGGTGGCGATACTGGCGCGCACGTCGTCCATGTTGAGGTTCTCGACGCCGGCAATGAGCTCTTCCAGGCTGGCCGCGTTCAGGGCGCCTGCTTGGGAAAAGACGAGTACGGAGTCCCGAAACGCCATCAGCGTGGGGATGGAACGGATGCCCGCGGCTGCGGCCAGTCCCTGTTCCGCTTCGGTGTCGACTTTTCCAAAGGTGATTGCGGGGTGTTTTTCAGACGCCGCGCTGAATGTCGGGGCGAAACTGCGACACGGGCCGCACCACTCGGCCCAAAAATCAACCAACACGATGGGACTCTGGGCAATGGTCGCGTCAAAGGTGGTCTCGGTGAGATCCGTAATAGCCATAAAAACAGTATATACCTACTAGGGTATTTTGCATACCGCGTGGGGTATACGCCAACTTGGCAGATATCCAGCGCGGAAACGGCCTACAAAGAGTTGATCACACACACCTGGCCGACGTATTCGGAGACCGCGTCCCATCAGATCACCTCTCGCCGGGAGCGGAACATGGCCAGAATGCAGGTGCGCCCCTGGGTGAGGTTGCCGACGGATGCCTCGGTGCGCGAGGTGACGGATCGAGCGTTGGCGAGGTCGCGGAAGGTTCAATCGGCGACGACAGCATGATGACCAGTCTTGCAGCTTCAGGCGAGTGTAGGCCCCCCGCGCTGTGGATCCCACATGCAGGGTTTTCTGGCACAGGACCTGGATATTTATAGTTTTGGGCTCCCATTTTCACACGTTTCCCACCAGATTCGCAGCAATTTGAACCCCTGAATCCCCGGTAAGCACCGGGACTCAGGGGTTTTCCCTTGCCTCGAAATCGCGCAACCTGTGAAAAGGTGCAGCCTGGTTGAGGCGCTTGGCGATCGAGGGCTGACCGGGCGATCGTGCAGCCAACCTATGCTGAACCACATGGCAACCGCAGAAGCCACCCTGCTCTGTATCATCCTGATATTTCTCGCCATCTTCCAGCTGCTGCTGATCGCAGGCCTGCCGCTCGGGCGGTTCGCCTGGGGCGGCCGGCACGAGGTGCTGCCGACGCACTTGCGCATCGGCACACCCGATGAAGTCCAGACAGCAGACGAGGACCGGACTACCGTGAAGTCATGCCAATCGGCGGATTCCGCGGCGTTGCCTTCAGTCTGATCCCGGGGCTGAACACCGCCCTGCACTACCAGCGCGCGTGGCTGATGCCTGATCTGCGCGCCGGCATCGTGCTCAGCTTCCTGCTGATCCCGGCCGGTATGGGCTACGCGGAGGCCTCCGGGCTGCCCGCGCACACCGGCCTGTACGCGACGATCGTGCCGCTGCTGGTCTACGCCGTCTTCGGCCCATCGCGCATCCTCGTGCTCGGTCCCGACTCGGCGCTCGCCCCGATCATCGCAGCGTCGATCCTGCCGTTGGCGCTCGGCAATACCGAGCGAGCGATTGCCCTCGCCGGACTCCTCGGCCTGATGGTCGGCGTCATCCTGCTCGTTGCCGGAGTGCTGCGACTCGGCTTCGTCACCGACCTGCTCTCCAAGCCGATCCGGGCCGGCTACCTCAACGCAGTTGCTTTGCTCGTGATCATTTCGCAGATTCCCAAGCTGCTCGGGTTCTCCATCGACGTTCCCGGCCCGATTCAGGGGATGGGCGCAATCATGCAGGGCGCTGCGGCGGGGAGCATCGTCGTCGCCGCGATGCTGCTTGGCCTCGCCTCCCTCGCCGTCATCGTCGGGTTGCGTTTCCTGCTCGGCGGGCGCATCCCCGGCGTGCTGATCGCGGTCGTCGCGTCCATCGTCGTCACGGCGATCTTCTCGCTGCAGAACGTGCTGCCGATTGTCGGCGCCATGCCGCAGGGGCTCCCCGCACCGGCGCTCGGCGGCCTCGTCTGGGGCGACGTGGTTTCGCTGATCGGACCGGCGCTGGGCATAGCGCTCATCGCCTTCGCTGACACCGGGGTACTCTCCCGCACGCTCGCGGCGCGCCGCGGCGACAGTGTGAACGGCAGCCAGGAGATGGCCGGACTCGGACTCGCCAATATCGGGGGCGGGTTCTTCGGCGGCTTTCCGATCTCCGCCTCCACCTCGCGCACGCCCGTCGCCGCGCAGGCAGGGGCGCGATCCCAGCTGACGAACGTCGTTGGTGCACTGATCATTGTCGTCTTCATGCTCGTTGCCCCCGGCGTAACCGGGTACCTCCCGTCGGCCACACTCAGCGCCGTGGTCATTGTGGCCGCCGCCAGCCTGGTCGATGTTTCGGGCGTCTCGCGATTGTGGCGGATCGACAAAACGGATGCCCTGCTTTCGATCGCCGCGTTCTTCGGCGTCTTTCTGGTGGGCGTTTTGCAGGGCATTCTCGTGGCGATCGGGCTGTCTCTGGTGGCGTTCGTGATCCGCGCGTGGCGTCCGTATCGGGCGGAGCTCGGGCGCATTCCGGGTGTGCGCGGGTACCATGACCGTTCCCGGCATCCGGATGCCGATCGCGTTCCCGGCATCGTCATTGTGCGTTTCGACGCCCCGCTGTTCTTTGCCAACGGGGGCATCTTTGATGACTACGTGCGCTCGGTGGTGCGGCGGGCGGAGCGGGAATCGGAGGCCGATGGCACGCCGATTCACACCGTCATCCTTGCCGCCGAGCCGATCACCGATATCGACACGACCGCCATTGACGAACTGCTCGAGCTTGACGAGTACCTCGCGTCTCGGGGGGTGACGCTCGTGCTCGCCGAGATGAAGGGGCCGGTGAAGGACCGGCTACAGGCCTTCGGACTGGGCAACCGGTTTCCACCCGAGCGGCTCGCGCCGACGGTGGGCGCCGCGGTTGATGCTGCGAGTGGGGAGCTTCGCGACGATATCGGCGGAGCGATTTGAGGTGGTCGCGGTGGCCTCCGAATCGGGGCGCTGCGACCTCACCAACGAAGTAGACCACTACATTTAGTCCCTTCGCTCGGCTCAAACTCGCGCTCGATCGCTGGCCCGTCCGACGCGCGCATGGCTCTCGCTGCAAAGCAACTACGATTTCCCTGCGAGACCAGGCCATTTCGGTTGGTCGAGCTTGCCGAGACCGCCATGAACCAGCGCGAGCAGGCCTGCGAAACCCGCCCGCTTCCGTTGGTCGAGCTTGCCGAGACCGCCATGGACTGGCCTGAGCCGTCTCGACAACGCGCGGTCGGCCCGAATGCATATTCGCACAGGCATCCAAACATTTCTGAGAAACCCTCGACTCTGGCGCATGGTTTTGGTACACTTCTTCTATGAGCCAGAGCGGCGACACCCCACAGCCGGGCCGTGTCGATCCATTCTTCGCGGCTCACGGCTACCCGCCGTCCACACCCGAAGAGCGTGCCGAGTTCGACGTGTTCTGGGCGCAGTGCCAGGCTGATTGGCGGTGTGAAATTGCCGAGGGGCTCGGAGAATTCGCCCCATATGAAGACCTCGACCTGGAACTGGTCAACCCGGCATCGGTGAGTCTGGCGGCTGACCGCCCGGAGTTGATTGACGGCCCGTCCATTCCGGTCGGCTTGGACCTGACCGAGGTGTTCGCTGCGGTGCCGCCCGAGAACGTCTTCGATGAGGACCTCCGCGAAGCGTTCCTGTATACGAACTACCTTGCGGACAATTTCCTCCCGGTCGATTTCATCCCGGACGGATGCACCGCTGACGGATGCACCGCTGGCGAGCGTCACACTGACCGTGCCGAGGCTGACCCGGCTGACGCTGACCCTGCCGACACTGACCGTGGCGAGGCTGACCCGGCTGACGCTGACCCTGCCGACACTGACCCGGCTGACCCGGACCCGGACCAACCCGGCCTGGCCCCTGGTAGTCCGGCGGACGTGCTGAGTCCGTTCCAGCGCAGGCAGGCGCAGTTCGTCGACCGGGTGCTCTACCTCGAGAAGGTGATCGCGTGGGCGCAGGCGAGTAAGGCTGAGGTCTTGACTGAGGCGTGGGATTACACCACTAACAGTGCTGAGACCGGTCGCCCGCAGGCGGGGCCGCAGCATGAGCACGACTGGGATGCGACCTTCGCCGCTCAGCAGGGCCTGGTCGCCGAAATGGCCTGTGCGCTGCGCATCCCCGCCGGCACAGCCTCCGGCCTGCTGCGGGAGAGCCGGGTGCTGGTCGAGTCCCGGCCCGAGACCCTTGATGCTCTCCGCACTGGGGAGATCTCCCTGCGGCATGCCCAGCGGCTGCTCGAACAGCTCGATTCCGTCTCCGAGCCCGCCCGGGCCGAGTTGGAGGCGGTGTTGCTGCCGCACGCGAAACGCCTCACTCCGGCGCAGTTCGATGGTAAGGCTCGCAAGCTGCGGGAGCGGTTCCACCCCGACAGCATCACCGTTCGTCGCACCCGGTGTCTGGCCGACCGCCGGGTGCAGTTCTTCCCGGATAAGGACGGCATGGCCACCCTCTGGCTGCGCGCGGCCGGAGACGACCTGCAAGGCGTCTATACCCGGGTCACCGACGCGGCGATCAGTCTGCAGGGCCCCGATGAGCCCCGCACCCTCAGCCAACTCCGCGCCGACGTCGCCATCGACCTGCTCCAGCAGGGCGTCACCGGCACAGGTCTCGGCGCCGGCCTCACCGCCAACGTCAACATCACCGTCCCCGTCCTCACCCTGATGGGTCAGAGTGAGGAACCCGCCGAGCTCGAAGGCTACGGCCCG
>NZ_SOHG01000048.1:0-121669 GCF_004403155.1 Cryobacterium sp. Hh7
TTGGCTACCGCGCCAGCAACACCCAACCCACGCCGAGACATGGACCCGTATTCCGCGGCATCAAGCCGAAATAGGCGTTACTGACTCACGCTCCTAGCGATCGAGGCGCTCGTCATCGTCCGGTGTGATGACCATTCCTTCATGCGTCACTGTCGCTCCGAGCACCTCGCCGTGCTTGTCGAGGAACACCACATCAACATCACCCAGCTCGGTCCAGGGCTCCGTGCTCGCAACATCAGGGAAGAAGCCTCCCAGACCGTCGAGCGCCTGAATGATTTCGCGGTCGTAGGCGAACCTACGCTTCACCGCGGTGAGGCGCTGTCGCGCGTAGCCGTTCCCAGGCTTAACACCGACAGTTCTCGTCGATTCCAGGTGCGCCAGTTTCGCGACCAGCGGGTGACCGTCGTCACCGTTGTTGAAGACCAGTTCTATATGGGCAATTCTGGCTCGCAGCGACTGCATCCATTCCCTCTGCGCATCACGCGAGATGGACTGTCCCAATCCAGAAACCATGGCCTTGTTCCCCTCTCGCGACCGGCGTTCGCGTCGCGGTCACGCAGGCACGGGACGACGATCAGCTATCTGCGCATGTCACTCCTCGCAGGGAGTCAAATTGTATACGCCGGCCCAGTACGAGCTCAAACGTTAAACCTGAACTCCACTACGTCGCCGTCTTGCATGACGTATTCCTTGCCCTCGATCCGCGCCTTGCCCTTCGAGCGGGCCTCGGCGATCGAGCCGGCGGCCATGAGGTCTTCGAAGGAGAAGATCTCCGCCTTGATGAAGCCCTTCTGGAAGTCGGTGTGGATGACTCCGGCGGCCTGCGGTGCGGTCCAGCCCTTGTGAATGGTCCAGGCGCGGCACTCTTTCGGACCGGCCGTGAGGTAGGTCTGCAGGCCGAGGGTGTCGAAACCGATGCGGGCAAGCTGGTCGAGACCGCTCTCGGCCTGACCGGTCGACGCGAGCATCTCGGCGGCGTCTTCGGCGTCGAGCTCGCTCAGTTCGCTCTCGAGCTTGGCATCAAGGAACACGGCGTTCGCCGGTGCGACGAGGGCGGCGAGGGTGTCGAGCTTGGACTGGTCCTGCAGCACGGCCTCGTCGACGTTGAAGACATAGATGAACGGCTTTGCGGTTAGCAGGCCGAGTTCGCGGATCGGCTCGATGTCGAGCGTGGCCGAGGACAGCGGCTGGCCACCGTCGAGGATGGCCTGCGCCTTGAGCGCGGTCTCCAAAACGAGCGGCGCCATCTTGCGGCCCTTGACCTCTTTCTCGAAGCGCAGCACGGCCTTCTCGAGGGTCTGTAGGTCGGCGAGGATCAGCTCGGTGTTGATGGTTTCCATGTCACCGGCCGGGTTGACCTTCCCGTCGACGTGCACGACGTCGGGGTCGGCGAATCCGCGGATAACCTGGGCGATGGCATCCGCTTCGCGAATGTTGGCGAGGAACTTGTTGCCGAGTCCCTCTCCTTCGCTCGCACCACGCACGATGCCGGCGATGTCGACGAAGGACACGGGCGCCGGAAGCAGGGTCTTGCTGCCGTAGATGGTTGCCAGGTCGGCCAGGCGCGAATCGGGAAGGTTCACGATTCCAACGTTGGGCTCGATCGTGGCGAACGGGTAGTTCGCGGCGAGCACGTTGTTCTTGGTCAGGGCGTTGAACAGGGTTGACTTGCCCACATTGGGGAGTCCGACGATTGCAATAGTAAGAGCCACGAGAGACCATTCTACCGGCCAGGTCACCGCGGCCCTTGTCGGAGGCTCATGTCGGTGGCCCGTGAGACCATAAGGCGTGCTGAATTTCACCGCGATCGATTTCGAAACCGCCAACTCCTCGGGCGCCTCGGCGTGCTCGGTGGGCATGGTGAAAGTGCGTGACGGCCTGGTCGTCGATTCGGCCTACTGGCTCATCCAGCCGCCGCCCGACCACGACGCTTTCTCCGAGTGGAACACCCGCATTCACGGCATTGTTGCAGCGGATGTCGTGGGCGCGGCTACCTGGGCCGAGCAGCTTCCGCAGCTGGTCACCTTCGTCGGTGACGACTATCTCGTTGCCCACAACGCCGGTTTCGACCTCGGAGTGATCAAGACGGCGTCGATCGTGACCGGCCAGCCGGTGCCGGACTTTCGCTACGTCTGCAGCCTGCAGGTCGCTCGCCGCACCTATCACTTGGAGTCGTATCGCCTGCCGGTCGCGGCGATGGCGGCCGGCTTTGAAGACTTCTCGCACCACAACGCACTGGCCGATGCCGAGGCGTGCGCGGCCATCATGATTCACGCGGCCAAGCGCCACGAGGTCGACACGCTCGAACAGCTCGCCCACGTGACCCGGGTCAAGGTCGGTGTGATCGGGCCGGTGGCCACCCAGGAACACGCGTCGATGCACGGGCCAATGGCGCTCAACTAGCGTGCATTTAGCCTGATCCGAGTGTCATTCCGGCAATGTCGGTGGTCGCTGGCAAACTTCAAGCATGGAACCACTGCTGAGTTTGATCGTCGGTCTCGTCATCGGCGCCGCGTTGGGCGCCCTGCTGACCCTGGTGTTGGTGCTACGTCGCCGCAGCAACAGCGAGACTGAAGGCTCGATCGACCCCGACGTTCTCCAGGCCCGCCACCAGGTCGCCCTCGCCGAGGCGCGAGCCAGCGAGGCGACCGTGCGCGCGGCGCTGCAGAGCGAGCTGTCTGCCGCCCTCGCGACCGTTGACGGGCTCAGTTCGCAGATCGACCACGACCGGGCGTCGACGCGTGAGGCTGCGGAACGGGCGCGGTCTGACCAGCAGTTGCAGTCCGAGCGGGAAAAACGCGAGCACCTCGTGCTCGAAGCCCTCAGCCCGGTGCGCGAGACCCTACGCACCATGCAGGAGAAGGTCACCGAGCTCGAAACGCAACGCAGCGAACAATACGGATCACTGTCGGAGCAGCTCAAGCAGGCGCAGATCTCCGACCAGCAGCTGCGGGTGACCACCGAATCGCTCGCGAGTGCCCTGCGCTCCAACAGCACCCGCGGTGTCTGGGGCGAGACGCAGCTGCGACGCGTGGTCGAAGCGGCCGGACTAGCCCAGTATGTCGATTTCAACACGCAGACCAATATCACGACGGATGCCGGGCTCGGCCGACCGGACATGGTCGTTCGCCTGCCCGGGAACAAGTCGATCGCCATCGATGCCAAGGTTCCGCTTGAGCACTACATCGAGGCGAGCACCATTCCGTTCACGGCCACCGGTGAGGAGGGCGCCCGCCGTAAGCTGCTGATCGACAAGCACGTAAAGGCCGTACGGGCCCACATCGACGCTCTGGCCAAGAAGACCTACTGGGAAGGTTTCGATGCCAGCCCGGAGTTCGTGATTGCCTTCATCCCGAGCGAATCCCTGCTGTCGGCAGCACTCGAAGCCGATCCGTCGATCCTCGACTACTCGTTCAGCAAACGAGTCGCTCTGGCGTCACCGGTGAACCTGTGGGCCGTGCTCAAGACCGTGGCGTTCACCTGGCAGCAGCAAGCGGTCACCGACGAGGCCCAGAAACTGTTCGACCTCGGCAACGCCCTCTATCAGCGGCTCGGTGCGCTGTCCGGCCACGCGGAGTCACTGCGCAAGGCGCTCGAACGCACGGTGGACAGCTATAACAAGTTCGCCAACTCGCTCGAATCCCGGGTGCTCGTGACCGCGCGGCAGTTTCCGGGGATCGACCAGACCAAGATCGGGCTGCTCACCGAACCAGCCATCATTCATGATTCACCGCGCAAACTAACCGCGCCCGAGTTGGAGACGCCGGCCGAAGAACTCGACACGCTGAATCTTCCCGTTGACCTGGACGGTGCCGAACTGAACGCGGCTCAGCACAGCGCCATCAAAGCTCGCCTGCAAGAATTAGACGATCCCGAATTAGACGATCCAGAATAAGACGCTTTGCGAATCCGACCTGTGCGGGTAATTACCGGCAGACGGCACAAAGAAGCACGCCCCAAGCCTGAATGGACAGACCCGAGACGTGCAATTGTGTGAAGACCTAGTGCGAAGCGACTACAGCCACTTCGCCGCGAGGTGCTCCGCGATGACGCGACGGGCCGTGCCCGAACGGGAGCGCAGCACGATGCTCTCGGTGCGGATCATCGGCCCCTTACGGCGCACGCCGTCGACGAGTCCGCCATCGGTCACACCGGTCGCCACGAAGAACGTGTTGTCGCCACTGACCATGTCGTCGATCTCAAGCAGCTTGTCGATGTCGAGCCCGGCCGCGACGCCACGGGCGCGTTCGGCGTCGTCCTTCGGGGCGAGGCGCCCCTGCATGTAGCCGTCGAGGGCCTTGAGAGCGCAGGCCGTCGTGATGCCTTCCGGGCTTCCGCCGATACCGACGCACATGTCAATGCGAGTCTCGTAGCGAGCAGCATTGATGCCGCCGGCCACATCGCCGTCGAGCATGAGGCGCGTGCCGGCACCGGCCGTGCGGATGGCATCAATCAGGCCAGCATGGCGCGGACGGTCGAGCACGGCCACCGTCAGTTCACCGACCGGCTTCTTCAGTGCCTGGGCAAGGTCGCGAAGGTTGTCGCCGATGGACTGGTCGAGGCTGACCACGCCACGACCGGCGCCACCGGTAACGATTTTGTCCATGTAGAAGATCGACGAAGCGTCGAGCATGGTGCCGCGGTCAGACACGGCGATGACGGAGACGGCGTTCTGACGGCCGGCGGCGGTGAGGCTCGTTCCGTCGATAGGGTCCACGGCGATGTCGCAGGCGGGGCCACGGCCGTTGCCGACGTGCTCACCGTTAAAGAGCATGGGGGCTTCGTCTTTTTCGCCCTCGCCGATGACAATGAGGCCATCGAAGTTGACGGTGCCGAGGAAGGCGCGCATGGCGTCGACGGCGGCCTTATCAGCGGCGTTCTTGTCGCCGCGGCCGATGAACGGCACGGCGCGGATGGCTGCGGCCTCGGTGGCGCGCACAAGCTCCATGGCGAGGTTACGATCGGGGTGTTGAAACAGGGTGGCGGTCTCAGTGCTGTTCAAAAGGTCCTCCCGGACGTAAGTTCGACTTCGATTACGACGGATGCGCGGCGGGTCGCGCGGAGTGTCCGCCCGAGTCACCTTATCGCGACCGGCGTACGGAGGCTGTCACGGCCTTCGCACGCCGGTGGAGGGAACTGCGGTTCAGGCCCCCGCAGCGCCAACGAGGATCCACAGCACTCCCACGATCAGGAAGCCGGCAACACCAAGGACGGTCGTGAGCACGGTCCACGTTCGCAATCCGTCAGCGACGCTCAATCCGAGATATCGCGTCACCACCCAGAACCCGGAGTCGTTGACGTGCGACAGCCCGAGGGCACCGAAGGCGATAGCGAGTGTGATGAGTGCCACCTGGATCGGAGAGTACTCCGCGGATGCCACCGTTTCCGCTACCAATCCGGCGGTCGTGAGGATGGCGACGGTCGCCGACCCCTGCGATACCCGCAAGACCAGCGATATCACAAAGGCGAGCACAAGCACCGGAAGACCGGTTGCGGCGAGAGTGTCCGACAGCGCCGTGCCGACGCCGCTTTCGGTGAGCACTCGGGCAAATGCGCCACCGGCACCGGTGACCAGGATGACGATAGCGGCGGGCGGCAGGGCGGCTTCGAGAACGTCCCCGGTGTGCGACAGTGACCAGCCGCGGCGCACGGTCAGCAGGTAGAACGCGAGAGCAAGTGCGACCAGCAGCGCGAACACGGGATTGCCGATGAACGCGAACAGCGGGCGCAGCCCGGCATCGGCGGGCAGAAGGGTCGAGGCGACCGTGCCGGACATGATCAGCACGAGCGGAACCAGAATGAGCGTGAGGATCGTTCCGGCCGTGGGCGGCGCTTCGGTCTTGGTCAACGTGCCGACTCCGCCCGATCGGCCGATCGCGCCGGTCGGGGTCGATCCCGTGGAATCGCTCGAATTAGAGGCACCGAACGACGCGAACTGCTTTGCAGTAGCGGGCAGCATGATGAAATCGCGACGGTTGAGCCATTTTGCCACATAGTGGGCGAGCAAGCCGAGGGGCAAGGCGATAGCAAGACCGAGCATGGTAACCCAGCCGAGGTCGGTGCCGAGGAGTGCGGATCCACCCACGATTCCGGGGTGCGGCGGTACGGCCACGTGAACAGTGAGCATGATGGCCGCGACAGGAAGCCCGAACTTGACCGGGTCGAGACCGGCGATCTTGGAGAAACCATAAATGATCGGCACCAAAATAATGAATCCGACGTCGAAAAAGACGGGAATCGCCAGCACGAGGGCAGCCGCAGTGAGTGCCGCGGCGACGCGCTTCGGCCCAAGCAGGGTAGTGAACCGGCCGGCCAGGCTCGCCGCTCCCCCGGACACCTCGATCAGACGTCCGAGCATGGCGCCGAGCGCGACCAGGATGGCGACCGTGCCCAGGGTTCCGCCCATACCGGCGACAATCGTCGGAATGATACCCAGGCGCTCCGGGGCATCGGCGGTCGCCGGGATGGTTGCAAGCGGGATGCCAGCGGCGAGCGCCACGAGAATGCTGACGAGCAGAAGCGCGACGAACGCCTGCACCTTGAATTTGATAATGAGAACGAGCAGCAGGGCTATGCCTGCCCCTGCGATGCCCAAGAGTACGGCGGTTTCCATCGGGGTCTCCTTTGACGAACGAGGTGAGAGTGATTTACGAAGTGAACGCGAGTAATCGTGCGAATTTAGGGCGCGAGAACTACACCGAACTGCGCGGAGCGATAACGCGAATTACCGCCGAGTCATCGTGCGCAGCGAGACCGCTGGCCTGCCCCAGCAGGTATACCTGCTCCGCCGCGGCGGCGACGGGAGTGGCCAAGCCGAAGCTACGTGCTGCCGCGGTGACGATGCCCATGTCCTTGACGAAAATGTCTAGACGGCTGAGGACCTCGGCTCCGTCTTCCGTGTACGCGTCGAGCATGCGCGGTCCTCGGTTGGAGAGCATGAACGAACCTGCAGCACCCGCTGACAGCGTCGCGAGGGTGCTTTCCACGTCGAGCCCGAGCGATTCTGCGAGGGCAAGCGCCTCGGCGGCGACAGCGATGTGCACACCACAGAGCAGTTGGTTGACCGTTTTGAACGCCTGTCCATCGCCGGCCTTGTCTCCGATGATGCTGAGGGTGGAGGCGAGCAGATCGAGCACCGGGCTGGCCTTCTCGCGCGCGCTCGGCTCGGCGCCGACCACGATGAGAAGGTCGCCCTGACCGGCACGCATCGGGCCGCCGCTGAGCGGCGCGTCGACGAGCTGCACGCCGGTCTCGGCGAGCCGGGCCGCGACCGAGACGACATCATCGATACCGACCGTACTGGTCATGATGACCACGGCACCCGGTGTGAGTACGTCGGCGATGCCGGCGTCACCGAACAGGACCTCACGCAATTGCTGGCCGTTGCGCACCGCGAGCAGCACGGCGTTGACACCCTGAGCAGCGCTCCTGGCAGAATTAAACGGGGTGATGCCGGCATCCGCTGCCAGGGCGAGGCGGGCCGGAGCGATATCGAAACCGTGCACGGTCAGCGCAGTGGCCAGTCGGGTAGCCATCGGCAGCCCCATGGCCCCGAGGCCGAGCACGGCGACCCGGTAGTCCGTGGGGATGGTAGCGGGGGTGACAGCTGTCATTGGTGAACTCCAGTCAATTCTTCGGTACGAGTGGTGGTGGTGCTCAAAGTCGCGACCACGTGGGCGAGCGAGTCGTCGTCGCCGACGTTGCCCGCAAAGACGATGTAGGGAATACCGGCGGCCGGGCCGTCCATGGGTTCCCAGAGCGAGACGATGCCGGGCAGCATCGGCCCGCGCACGATCGCATGACGAATGCCGAGCCCCTCGCTGGCCACGTCGCTCGAGGTGATCCCGCCCTTGGCAATCACGAACCGCGGTGCACGCAGCGCGAGCGTGCCCTGCACGATGGCGACGACCGCAGCCGATACCCGGCGAGAGATCTCGAGACTCGCCGCCGGGTCATCCGTTTTCACGAGCAGGCGGCTGGTGTGCACGATGACGTCGCCGGTGCTGAGCCGGTCGGCGACGCGAGCGACGACGGTATCGAGGTAGGCGACCGGGTCCGCAGCATCGATCACGGTGGCAACATCGATTTCGATCGTTGTCGCGGTCGGGCGAGCAGCGACCAGTGCCGCGAGCTGCCGGGTGGTGACGCCGACGTGAGAGCCAACCACGACCATCCCGCCACCCGGTGCGGGATCACCGCGGTGGAAGACCTCAGCCGCGATGAGGGGTGCGCGGCATTCCTGGCCGATGCGAGCCCGCACAAACGGCGGGCCGACCCGGTAGAGGAGCTTCTTGCCGGCACGTTCGGCCAGATCCAGGCCGAGGGCGAGCATTCGGAGATCGTCTTCGGTGACAGCGTCAGCGCAGATCGGCGTCGCGTGGGTAGCGGGCGCGATAGCCGCCGCGATAGCCGCCGCACCGGAACGAATGATGCCGAGGTCGAGCACAATGACATCGGCGGCCCGAATCCGGCCCCCGGTCTTCTCCTCGACGTAGCCGGGCAAGTCGGAGTGCACGAAGCCGAAGGTGGAGTCGCGGGCGAACTCGGTCTCGGCGACCGGGGTAAGCACGGTCGCCAGGCGCATGTAGTGCACGCCGCCAATGGTCACCCGATTGGCGTCGGGGAAGGCAGGAACCATGACGACGCCATCAACGGCGATACCCGTCGTAGCAAGGATTTCTTCGGCGATGACATCGGTTTCAAGCGGAAAGTGGCCGCGCAGCGTGGAATCGCTGCGACTGACAAACCCGATGCTCCGGTCGGTCCGGGCCGCAGCTGCCACAGCATTCTGCACGACCTCACGATTGCGGGCGGCTGCAGCCTCGGCATCGAGACTGCGGGTATTGGTGAGCACGTAGATCGCTGCGGCACCCTGGTCAAAAGCCCATTCAAAGTCGCTTGCCGCCCAACGGGTCAGCACCGGGAGGTCAGAGACTGACTGCGTTCCGGTGGGATCGTCATCGAGGACAACGAGGATGCGCTCGGTCTCGGCCACGCGCGCCGCGACTTCAGCGGCCGGCACTCGCACGGCGACCGGATAGGCAGCGAGAATTTCGCGTTCGTCCATGTTTTCGTTACTCCCTTGTAAATCACTGCCAGATGTCAGCTGTCTGACAGCATACAGATTGCAGAGCGGAAGTCAAGATCCACACGACGCCGTCGTTAGGCCCTGCGGGAGTCCAGCACGTAGTACCGCAGGTCGGCGAGCGTCTGATCCATGTGACTGTCCATCGCCTTGCGGCTTGCTTCCGGGTCGCCTGCCCGGAGTGCGGTGAGCACGCCCTGGTGTTGCACGATGGCGTGCGCCTGAATCTCAACCACGCTGGACGTTTCGGTGCGCCGTTCTGCCATCACCCGGGTAAGCGGCTCGAACAACACCCCCAGAATGACGTTGCCGGACGCATGCAGGATGACATCGTGAAAGGCGAGATCCGCCCGAACGAACAAATCGACATCGCCGCGTTCGTGCGCGTCCCGCATGAGTTCGAGTTCGGTCGCGAGGGATTGCAGGTCGTGTTCGGTGCGCCGGCTCGCGGCGAGCGCCGCCGCGCCGGTCTCGAACATGCGCCGCACCTCGACGAGCTGTACGGCCACGTCGACGTCGCTCGTCCCCACCGCGGCCACGCGCAACACGGCGTCCAGGGAGGTCCATCGGGCCACGGGGTTGACGAAACTCCCGGTTCCGGAGACGACTCGCACAACGCCCATAGCCTGCAGCGTTTTCATGGCCTCGCGCACGGTCATGCGGCTCACGTCATGGGTGTCACCGATCTCCGCCTCGCTGGGAAGCCCGGCGTCGATGGCGAGGGAGCCGCGAATGATCTGGTCGAGAACATCGTCGGCGACAACGCTGACGAGGGATTTGCGTGCCACGGGATCTCCATCAGATAGCTGCTGTCCGACATCCGGATGTGTTCCATTGTGCCCGGTTCCGGCCGAGTCGTGTGCCGAAGGGCTCCTCCCCGCAGTAGAACCATGGAGTTGACGTTAGGCGGGCGTGGCTAGACTCGATTCACACCCCCCGCACACTTTCGAGGAGACGCAATGCCCATCGCAACCCCGGACCAGTACGCCGAAATGCTCGACAAAGCGAAGACCGGCGGGTTCGCCTACCCGGCATTCAACGTGTCTTCGTCGCAGAGCATCAACGCCGTACTTCAGGGCCTCACCGAGGCCGGATCTGACGGCATCATCCAGGTCACCACGGGAGGCGCCGACTACTTTGCCGGCCACACCGTAAAGAACCGGGCCTCCGGCGCTCTCGCCTTCGCCCGCTTCGCGCACGCGGTCGCGGACAACTACCCGATCACCGTCGCGCTGCACACCGATCACTGCCCCGAAGGCGCACTCGGCGACTTCGTTATCCCGCTCATCGAAGCCTCGGAGTCAGCGGTCGCCGATGGCGGCCACCCCATCTTCCAGTCGCACATGTGGGACGGTTCGGCCATCGCGCTCGACAAGAACCTCGACATCGCGACCGACGTTCTCAAGCGCACCCGCGCGATCAACGCCATTCTCGAGGTTGAGATCGGCGCCGTCGGCGGCGAAGAAGACGGCGTTCAGGCCGACGTCAACGAGAACCTGTACACGACGCTCGACGACGCGATCAAAATGGTCGAGGCTCTCGGCCTGGGCGAGCAGGGCCGCTATATGGCCGCGCTGACATTCGGCAACGTGCACGGCGTCTACAAGCCCGGCAACGTCAAGCTGCGCCCGGAATTGCTCAAGGAGATCCAGACCGGCCTCTCGGCCAAATTCGGGCTCGCTGCTCTGCCGCTCGACCTGGTCTTTCACGGCGGCTCGGGCTCAACGGATGCCGAAATCGCCGAAGCGGTCGCCAACGGCGTCGTCAAGATGAACATCGACACCGACACCCAGTACGCCTTCACCCGCTCGATCGCCGACTACATGCTCAAGAACTACGACAGCGTGATCAAGGTCGACGGCGAGGTCGGCAACAAGAAGATTTACGACCCGCGCGCCTGGGGCAAGGTGGCCGAGTCGGCCATGGCCGCTCGCGTCGTCGATGCCACCCGCCAGCTCGGCTCCGCCGGGCACTCAAACAGTTAGAGCACTGACAGCAGTTAGATCATGACAGCGGTTAAACCATGACAGAGAATCCGGACTCCATTCCCCCCGCGAAAGAACCTCGTCCCCGCCCCCAGTACGGCGAACTCGCCCCTGAGGGCTGGACCTGGCAACCTCCGCAGGACCAGGACCGGGTTGACGCTCCCGCCCCCACCGTTGGGGCGGGAGCAGGCGTGCACCCGACCGCGCAGCCGCCCGCCGTTCCGGCACCCCCGTTCCAGACGGGGCAGCCGTTCCAGACGGGGCAGCCGCACCAGCCCTCCTCGCGCACCGTGCCCCGCTGGGACCGGCCGCTCACTATCGGGCTATTGACCGTCGGTCTTTTGGCCACCCTGTATGGCGCGTTTTCGCTCGGCGCACTCCCCGATGCCATGCAGCTCATCTACACGCAGCAGGGCCTGGGCACCTACACTTCGGGTGCCAGCATTGGCCCGTTGACCTCGGTCGGGGCCATTGCGGTGGTGTTTATCTGGCTCGCCGCTGCCGCAGTGTCGGTGCGTCTGCTGCTGCGGCGCCGCCGTGCGTTCTACGTGTCGCTGATCGCCGGCGCAGTGTCGACCGTGACGATGTTCGCCTTCATGCTCGCCGCCATGCTGAATGACCCGACCCTGATCGAGTTCCTCAGCCGCCAGTAGCTTTCAGCGGCTGAACCGCCCCGGCCGTCTACTCGGCGGGGGCGGCGCGACCACCGAAGGCACGGGCATCCGTTTCGCCGGAGACGTTGGTGCGCAGCTCCTTGGGAAGCGAGAAGACCAGGTCTTCTTCGGCGGTCTTGACCTGCTGAACGTCGGCATAGCCGGCATCAGCGAGGGCCTCGAGCAGCTCTTCGACCAGTTCTTCGGGAACGGATGCCCCGCTCGTCACCCCCACGGTCGTCGCGTTGTCGAGCCACTCCTGTTTGACCTCGCTCGCGAAGTCCACGCGGTAGGCGGCCTTCGCGCCGTATTCCAGCGCCACCTCGACGAGGCGCACGGAGTTGGACGAATTCGCTGAGCCGACCACAATCACCAGGTCGGAGTCGCGGGCGACCTTCTTGATGGCGACCTGACGGTTCTGAGTGGCGTAGCAAATGTCGTCGCTCGGCGGATCCTGCAGGTTCGGAAACCGTGCCCGCAGCCGGCGCACGGTTTCCATGGTCTCGTCGACGCTCAGCGTGGTCTGCGACAGCCAGACCACCTTGTCGGGATCGCGCACGACGACCGTGTCGGCGGCATCCGGGCTGCCGACGAGCGTTGTGTGCTCCGGCGCCTCACCGGCGGTGCCCTCGACCTCTTCATGGCCTTCGTGACCGATCAGCAGAATCTGAAAGTCGTCACGGGCGAAGCGCACAGCTTCGCGGTGCACCTTGGTCACGAGCGGGCAGGTGGCGTCGATGGCCTGCAGGCCGCGCTCGGCGGCGGCGTTGACGACGGCCGGAGAGACACCGTGCGCGCTGAACACGATGTGCGCGCCGCGTGGAACCTCGTCGACCTCGTCCACAAAGATGGCACCGAGATTTTCGAGTTCGGAGACCACGTGAATGTTGTGCACGATCTGCTTGCGCACGTACACCGGGGCGCCGTAGTGCGTAAGCGCCTTCTCGACGGCGATGACCGCACGGTCGACTCCGGCGCAGTAGCCGCGGGGGGCGGCGAGCAGCACCCGCTTGTGTCCGACCACCGGGGTATCCTTGAGCCTGTTGCGGGCGCTTGGAATGCGTGGCATGCCCAAGCCGATAACGGGCGGAGTGCTCTTCGTTTGCGCTGTATTCACCGCCTCAGTCTACGCACGCACGACCGAAGAACTCTGGGAGGACCAGCCTGTGCCCCACGCCAGCGCAACGCCAAGGACAGCCACATGACGGATGCCCCCGCCACAGTCGAAACGCCGTGGCCGGTCGCCCTGCTCTCAGGCAAGATTCGCGGCTACATCGAGCGCCTCGGCATGGTCTGGGTCGAGGGGGAAATCACCCAGTGGGGTGCCAGCGGCGGCAACGTCTACGGCAAGCTCAAAGACCTCACCGAAGACGCCACCGTGAGTTTCACAATCTGGTCCTCGGTGCGGGCCAAACTGACCGCTGACTTCAAGGCCGGCGACCGCGTCGTCGCACTGGTCAAACCCAACTTCTGGGTCAAGGGCGGCACGCTCACCATGCAGGCCTTCGAAATGCGTCACGTCGGGCTCGGCGACCTGCTGGAACGGCTCGAACGGCTGCGCAAGCAGCTCGCGAGCGAGGGGCTGTTCGATGCCTCCCACAAGAAGCGTCTGCCGTTTCTGCCGCACTGCATCGGCCTCGTGACCGGCAAGGACTCCGACGCCGAGAAGGACGTCATTCGCAACGCGCAATTGCGCTGGCCGGCCGTGAACTTTCGGGTCGCGCACGCCGCCGTGCAGGGAGACCGTGCCGTCGGCGAGGTCACGAGCGCCATCCAACGCCTCGACGCCGACCCGGAGGTCGATGTCATCATCGTCGCCCGCGGCGGCGGTGACTTTCAAAACCTGCTCACCTTCAGCGACGAGAGTCTCGTGCGCGCCGCCGCCGCCTGCGTGACGCCGCTGGTCAGCGCGATCGGGCATGAGGCCGACCGGCCGCTGCTCGACGAGGTGGCCGACCTGCGAGCGTCCACACCAACGGATGCCGCCAAGCGCGTCGTTCCCGACGTCAGCGACGAACTGAACCGGGTACAGCAGGCCCGGGCACGCCTCAGCAGCCGGCTCACCGGCATCCTCTCGTCGGAGATCGACCGAATCTCTCAGCTGCGCAGCCGCCCGGCGCTCGTCGACCCGCGCTGGATCATCGATTCCCGCAGCGAAGACCTCACCCGCTACGTCGCCCGCGGCGCTGAGTTGACGGGGCGCGTTCTGGAGCGCGCCGGCAGCGTCGTCGTTGACCTGCGCTCACAGCTGCGCGCGCTCTCGCCGCAGGGCACCCTGGATCGCGGCTATGCGATCGCCCAGCTGCCGGGCGGCCACGTGCTGCGCCGAGCCGAGGATGCCCCCGAGGGCACCGCGCTGCTGCTCACCCTGGCTAATGGCACCGTGCCCGTCACCACAAACGCCGCCGCGCCGAAATAATTAGAATGGATGCCATGACCTCGCCTGCCCCCACCATCAGTGAACTCAGCTACGAACAGGCCCGCGACGAGCTCATTCGCGTCGTCAACGAACTCGAACAGGGGTCGAGCACCCTGGAGCAGTCGCTCGCGCTGTGGGAACGCGGCGAAGCTCTGGCCCGTCGCTGCGAGGAATGGCTGATCGGTGCCAAGGCCCGCCTCGACGCGGCCCGCCTGGCCGCCACCACACCTTCCGAAGACGCCACACCCACCAGATGAGCCGCGCCCCCAAGCCGCCGCGCGTCGTCGCCGAGCTCGGCCGACCGGAGACTCCGCAGGAGACCGCCGATCGCCTCGCCGAGAATTCGCGCAAGTACCGGTCGCACAAGACCGTGAACAACCTCGTGCTGTCGCTGCTGGTGACGTTGGGAGCCGTGCTCGTGCTCGTGTTGCTGGTGCCGCGCAACGACAATCCGATCACCCGCGACGCCGACTATCCCAACATCGCCGCCCAGCTGGCTCCGGTCGTCGACCACACCCTGGCCAGCCCGGAACTACCAGACGGCTGGAGCGCCAACGACGCCGAGTGGCGGGCCGGAGCGAACGACCAGGTTCCGTCCTGGTATATCGGCCTGATCACGCCCGAAAACCAGTTCATCGGCTTCAACCAGGCCTTCGACGCCAACCCCACCTGGCTGGCCCAGAAGCTGCCCGGCTCCCCCGTCGTCGACACGGTCAGTATCTCTGGCGTCACCTGGGACGTCTATCGCAACAGCGCGCCGGCCGCTGACCGGGGAAATTTCGACTACGCGCTCGTGACAACAGCCGGCCCGAGCACCTATCTGCTGATCGGAACGGCGCCCACCGACGACTTCGAGACCCTCGCCACCGCGCTGGCCGCCAACATCGCACAAAATGGAGCGGAATGAACCGGTCATCGACGGCCGTCCCTTCTCCGGCGCAGGCCTGGAACGAACTATGCGAGGGCAATGCGCGTTTTGTTGCCGGCACCCCCCGGCACCGCGAGGACGTTGACCGGCGGGCCGAACTCGTCGGAGCGCAGACACCGCACGCTGCACTGTTTGGCTGCAGCGACTCCCGGCTCGCCGCCGAGATCATCTTCGACCAGGGGCTCGGCGACCTCTTCGTCGTGCGCAACGCCGGCCAGGTCATCTCGTCGTCCGTGCTCGGTTCGCTGGAATACGCGGTCGCCGTGCTGCGCGTTCCGCTCATTCTCGTGCTCGGCCACGACGAGTGCGGAGCGGTACGTGCTGCGATCGATTCTCAGACAGCGGATGCCCCGGCTTTGCCCGTGCATATCGCGAGCATTATCGAGAAGATCGTGCCGGCCGTGCGTCGGGTCAGCGGGCAGGCGGCATCCACTCAGCTGGACCCGGCCCGGGTCGACGCCGGCCAGGTCGGCCGGGAACACCTCAAGGACACGGTCACCGAACTGCTCGAACAGTCCGAGGTGATCAGCGCGGCCATCGCAGCCGGTACATTGGCTATCGTCGGTGCGAACTACGTTCTTTTCGAAGGGCACGCCGACCCCAACATCGTGGTGGGCGATATTTAGCTCACCGGCGCACCCGTTGCGCACAGCACGACTCTCATACAGCACCGAAAGGGAACGCACACAGTGGTGGACACCTCCGCACAAACCGGCTACCGGATCGAACACGACACGATGGGTGAGGTCCGCGTTCCAACGGACGCTCTCTACGGTGCCCAAACCCAGCGCGCGGTCGAGAATTTTCCGATCTCCGGCTCCACACTTGAGTCCGCGCAGATCGCGGCTCTCGCCCGCATCAAGAAGTCGGCGGCTCTCGCCAACGCTCAGCTCGGCGTGCTCGATGCGGACATCGCTGACGCGATCGCCTCGGCCGCTGACGAGGTCATCACCGGGCAGTTCGACTCCGAGTTTCCGATCGATGTATATCAGACCGGCAGCGGCACCTCCTCGAATATGAACATGAACGAGGTCATCGCGACCTTGGCGACCCGCGCGCTCGGCCGTTCGGTGCACCCGAATGACCACGTCAACGCGAGCCAGTCCTCCAACGACGTGTTTCCGACCTCGGTGCACATCGCCGTCACGAGCGCCCTGATCGACGAGCTCATCCCCTCGCTCGACCACCTCGCCGTCTCCTTCGAGGCCAAGGCCGAACTGTGGAAAGAGGCCGTCAAGGCCGGCCGCACCCACCTGATGGATGCCACGCCGGTCACCCTCGGCCAGGAATTCGGCGGCTACGCCCGCCAGATGCGCCTCGGCATCGAGCGCATCCGCACCGCCCTGCCCCGCATCGCCGAGGTTCCGCTCGGCGGCACCGCGGTCGGCACCGGCATCAACACGCCCTATGGCTTTCCGCAGCTGGTCATCGAGTTGCTGGTGCAGGAAACCGAACTGCCGATCACCGAGGCACGCGACCACTTCGAAGCCCAGGCCAACCGCGACGGCCTCGTCGACGCATCCGGGGCGTTGCGCACCATCGCCGTTTCGCTTACCAAGATCTGCAACGACCTGCGCTGGATGGGCTCCGGCCCGAACACGGGTTTCGGCGAGATCAACATCCCCGATCTGCAGCCCGGCTCGTCAATCATGCCCGGCAAGGTCAACCCGGTTATCCCCGAGGCCGTGCTCATGGTCTGCTCACGCGTCATCGGCAACGATGCCACGATCGCCTGGTCCGGTGCGTCGGGCTCGTTCGAGCTCAACGTCGGAATCCCGGTGATGGGAACCGCCCTGCTGGAGTCGATCCGCCTGCTCACCAACGCCACCCGGGTACTCGCCGACAAGACCGTCGACGGCCTCGAAGCCAACCTTGAGCACGCCCGCGCCCTGGCCGAGAAGTCGCCGTCGATCGTGACGCCGCTCAACCGCGTCATCGGCTACGAAGCCGCAGCCAAAGTGGCCAAGAAGGCTGTCGCCGAGGGCCTCACCGTGCGTGAGTCTGTCATCGCGCTCGGCCACGTCGAACGCGGCGACCTCACGCTCGCCGAGCTCGACACCGCGCTCGACGTGCTGAGCATGACGCGCCCCCCGCAAAAGAAGTAACCGCACGACCGACAGCGAGTGTTGCCGATGCGCCTCAGGCGTTATCGGCAACACTCGCTGTCGTTAACCGCTCACGCCGCGGGCATCGCGACACACTTTCTTCACCGCCACCAATAGAACGATCGTCGCTGTCGTCCCGATACGGCAATGCCCTGCGGGGCGCATCGGGATCAGGGCGGAGTTCACGTTCCGCGGGGATCGGCCAACAGCTGATACATGAGATGGTCTTGCCACCGGCCCGCTATTTTGAGGTATGCGGGCGCCAATCCATAACGCACGAAGCCCACACGTTGAAGCACCCGTTGGGAGCGCACGTTCGGAATCAGCGTCTCGGCTTGCACCCTGTGCAGCCCCAACTCTTCGAATGCCCGCGTGGTCATTGCTCGAACTGCGTCAGTGGCGTAGCCGCGTCCGTTGTTCGCTTCAGCGACCCAGTAACCCATGTTGCACGACTGAAATGCCCCATAGGTGATCCCGCTGAACGTGATCCGACCCACGACCTGGGCGTCCTCGTCGAGAATCACGTGTGGCAGAGCCTCGCCTCGGCTGTGCCGAGCGAGAACATTTTCGACCTCTGCCTGCTGACCTGCGACCGTGAAGTAGGGATCTGGGCGCACTGGTTCCCACGGAGCGAAGAAGATCCGACCAGTTCGCTGGAGGACGGCAAGGCGCTCCGCATCATCGGCGGAAATGAGTCGAGTAGTAGCAGGCATCAAAGAATGCTCCCACATGAGCCGCAAATCAAACGACCTGCCGCGTGGGCTGTCGCCAACGGCAACCAGCGACCACAGACATCCACTCCCCCGCCGAAACTACATCACCTCGTTGCCCTCCAGCATCTCGGTCACGAGCGCCGCGATCGCGCTGCGCTCCGAACGGGTCAGGGTCATGTGCGCGAACAGCGGATGCCCCTTCAGCGTTTCAATCACGCTGGCCACGCCGTCGAAGCGGCCGACCCGCAAATTGTCGCGCTGGGCGACGTCGTGGGTGAGCACAACGCGCGAGTTCTGACCGATGCGGCTCAGCACGGTCAGCAGCACGTTGCGTTCGAGGGACTGCGCTTCGTCGACGATCACGAAGGCGTCGTGCAGGGACCGGCCGCGAATGTGAGTGAGCGGGAGTACCTCGAGGATGCCGCGCTCGATCACCTCCTCGACCACGTTCTCCGACACGATCGCGCCGAGGGTGTCGAATACCGCTTGCGCCCAGGGCCCCATTTTCTCGCCCTGGTCCCCCGGCAGAAAGCCGAGGTCCTGGCCGCCGACCGCATACAGAGGCCGGAAGACCATGATCTTGCGGTACTGCTGACGCTCCAGTACCGCTTCCAGACCGGCGCACAGGGCGAGCGCCGACTTCCCCGTTCCGGCTCGACCTCCCAGCGACAGAATGCCGATCTCCGGGTCGAGCAGCAGGTCAATGGCGAGTCGCTGCTCCGCCGACCGTCCGTGCAGCCCAAAGACGTCCCGGTCGCCGCGCACCAGCTTGAGCGTGCCTCGGCTGGTCACCCGGCCGAGAGCAGAGCCCCGATCGGAGTGGATGACCAGCCCGGTGTTGATCGGCATGTCCTGCACCGTGCGCGAATCGAGCGTTTCCTTGTCGTAGAGCACGCTCATCTGCTCGGCGCTGAGGGTGATCTCGTCCATGCCGGTCCATCCGGAATCAACGGCGAGTTCGTGCCGGTACTCGTCAGCGGCGAGGCCGAGCGACGCGGCCTTCACGCGCAGCGGCAGGTCTTTGGAGACGACCGTCACGGTCATTCCTTCATTGGCGAGGTTGAGCGCCACAGCCAGAATGCGCGAGTCGTTGTCACCCAGCTGCAGGCCAGACGGCAGCACCGACATGTTGGAATGGTTCAACTCCACCCGCAGGCTGCCGCCCTCGCCGACCGGAATTGGAAAGTCCAGGCGCTCATGCTTGAGCCGCAACTCGTCGAGGTTGCGCAGCGCCTGCCGGGCGAAATAGCCGATCTCCGGGTCGTTTCGCTTGGACTCCAGTTCGCTGATCACCACCACGGGCAACACCACGGCGTGCTCGGCAAACCGGAAAATCGCCTTCGGATCGGACAGAAGCACCGAGGTGTCCAGCACGTAGGTGCGCTCGGTTTGCGAAGCGGATGTCTCCACCCGGTCAGTCGCCTTGCGATCGGTTCGATTAGCGGTCATGGCCACTCCCACCCTGCGTCACGAGGACGCGGATCACTTTGGCGAGCTGGCCATCAAGCAATTCTCGAGCCGTACTTATATGGCCGTCTCGATCAGGTGCCGTACCTGATGAAAGCGACGCTACGACCTACGACAGAAAAAAGAAACCCGACACGCCCACCGAAATTTGTCGTTCACCTGACGTTGAGGCAGACGACAGGTACGCCGGCGCCGACTCCTAGTAGGTTGCTGAGAGTGCGTACGCCGTGAGCGCACCCCTCAGCATGGTTACCGTGTCGGGGTCGAGGGCCGCGTGCACACACAGTCGCACGGTCCGGCCGCGGGTGGTTGCGGTGATTCCGTGGTTGTGCAGGCTGGCTACCAGGGTGGTCAGGAGTTCGGCTGGCGGCTCCAGGACCACGATGCCGGCCCGTGAGACGACATCCCGCGGCGACACGATATCGACGACGAACTCATCGACCAGCTCGATGATCTCCGACACATTCTCGTTCATAGCCTTCTGGATCACGTCGACACCGACGTCGAAACTCTGCTCGAGCGCAGCAGCGAACCGCGCCTGCGCGATGGCGTCCCCATTGGTCACCCGAAAGGCTCGGGCAGCGTGACTGGGCGGGGTGACCTCGTCCCAGGGATCGTCCGTGTCGGTACCGACGTAACCGGAAATCACGGGCACCAGGCGCTCGAGTGCCCGTTCACTGAGGGCGAGAAACCCGGTGCCCCAGCCGGCCCGCGTCCATGTCTGACCACCAGAAGTGACGACATCCGCTGCCTCATAGGCGGCATCGACGACGCCGAAGCCCTGAATCGCGTCGACGATGAGCAGGCGATCGCCGATGACCTGGCGGATGCCCTCGAGGTCGGTGCGATACCCGGTGCGCGAATCGACCAGGCAGACGGCGACGGCAGCGACGGCCGGGGTCAGCTGGTCGCGGATCTGTCCGGGGGTGACGCGGCCGTGATCCGTCTCCAACCAGAGCGGAGTCACCACGTGCAGGGCTTCGGCGGCGCGCACTGCGGCGAACGGAACGCTCGGAAAGTCACCGGCCGAGAGCAGCACGGATCCGGTGAGACCAAACATGGCCTGCATGAGTCCGGAGCTCGTGTTGGGCTGCAGCACGATCTGATCGGCGGCAAAGCCGGTGAGCTCTGACACTGCGGTGCGAGCACGCAGATCTTGGTCGACCAGATGGTCGAGGCTGCCGTGGCGGGCGCGGGACAACACCTCGGTCTGGCCGAGGGTCTCAGCCACCACGGCCTCGGAGAGCGGGCCGACCCGACCGAAGTCGAGGTAGCCGGGTTCCTCACGAAAACCGTCGGTGAAGCTGAGCAGTGAATTCATGCGCGCAATTCCAATCGGTTGTCAAACACAGGGTGGCTACCCCCCGAAGCGCCGCTGCCGGCGGGAAAAGTCGCGCAAAGCCCGCAGAAAGTCGATCTGCCGCAGGTCCGGCCCCAGCGCTTCAACGAAGTAGAACTCGCTGTGCGCGCTCTGCCAGAGCATGAAGTCGCTCAGCCGCTGCTCGCCCGAGGTACGGATGACGAGGTCGGGGTCGGGCTGACCGCCGGTGTACAGGTGCTGACCGATGAGTTCGGGCGTGAGGGTCTCTACGAGGTCTTCCAGGGTGCCGCCGTGCGCGTGGTGGGTGGCGACGATGCTGCGCATGGCGTCGGTGATCTCGGTGCGGCCGCCGTAGCCGACCGCGAGGTTGACGTGCAGTCCCTTATGGCCGCTGGTGCGGGCATCCGCTGCATCGAGAGCCGCGACCAGCGGCTCGGGCAGGCCGGCCTTGGACCCCACCTGTTGCACCCGCCAGTTGCGGTAGTGCGAGAGCTCCTCAGCGAGATCGGCGATGATTTCGATCAGATCGGCGAGTTCATCGCTCGGGCGCTGGGTGAGGTTGTCGGAGGAGAGCAGGTACAGGGTAACGACCGAAATGCCGAGGTCGTCGCACCATTCCAGAAACTCGCGCATTTTGGCGGCGCCAGCTCGATGGCCGTGCGCGGCGGTTTGAAACCCCAATTGCCGGGCCCAACGCCGGTTGCCGTCGATGATCATGGCAACGTGGTGCGGCATGTGTGCCGGAGTGAGCCCACGCCTCAGCCGGCGCTGATACAGCCCATAGAGGATGCCACGCGGCGAGGGTACCTGGGGTTTCTGCACACAGTTACGCTAGTCCACTCCCCGGGCGTTCGCGGCACCCGGCCAGGCGCTGTCGTATCCTTGCAGCATGGCCACCGAGCACGATATCCCCAATCTGCCGCTGATCGAGGCTGCTGACGCCCACCCTGAAGACGTCAAACCGACCTGGCGCGGCTGGATTCACGCTGGCACATTTCCGGTGACGATCGCTGCCGGCATCGTGCTGCTCGTGCTCGCTGAGGGGTCGGCGGCGAAGATCAGCTCGGCCGTGTTCGTACTCAGTTCGATGCTGCTGTTTGGCAATTCAGCGCTGTACCACCGCTTCAACTGGCAGCCGCGCACCCGCATCATTCTCAAGCGCATCGACCACGCGAATATTTTTCTGCTCATCGCCGGGTCGTACACGCCGATCACGGTGCTCGCGCTGCCGCCGGAAAAGGCGACCCTGCTGCTCTGGCTGGTCTGGGGCGGAGCCGGGCTGGGCATCCTCTTTCGAGTGTTTTGGATTCACGCCCCGCGCTGGCTGTACGTGCCGCTCTACCTGGTGCTCGGCTATGGCGCGCTGCTGTTCATCGTGGATTTCTTCCAGGCCAACGCGGCCATGATGACGCTCATCCTCGTCGGTGGGCTCTGCTACACGGTCGGCGCGGTCGTCTACGGGCTGAAGAAGCCCAACCCGGTTCCCGGTGTGTTCGGCTTTCACGAGATCTTCCACACCTTGACGGTCGTGGCGTTTCTGTGTCATTTCGCGGCGATATTGCTGATCGCCACGCATCCGCTCTACCCGTAACGGCTTATTCGGGCTTGTCGCTCGGCGTCGGCGGTGCGCTCGGGTCGGCATCGCGGGCGGCGACCTCGGCATCGAGGCGTGCCTTGATCTCGGCGCGATAGGTCGTACGACGGATGCGACGCACCACATCTAGGCAGAGCAGCAGGGTTGCCAACGCGATCAAGAAAAAGACCAGAAAACCGACGACGCCCGGGGTGACGGTGTTGGGGTCGAAGTCGGGGTCGGGAGTTGCGGCGAGCACGACGGTCAGCAGCGAGGTCATGCGTCGTCCTGGATTCCGGCGAACAGATCGGATTCGGGCATTGCGGTGTCTACTTTCGATTCGACGAGTTGGAAGTCTTCGTAGGGCCAGGCCTCGCGGACAAGATCGTTGGGCCAGAAGAAGAAGCTGCTGTCGGGTGTGACCTGGCTCGCGTGCGAGCGTAGGGCGGCATCTCGAGCTTCAAGAAAATCACCGGCGGGAACGTGCGTGGTGGCCAGCTTGGGGTAATTCTCCATGCGCTCGCGGGCTGCACCGAGTGGCTCCAGCAGCGGAGAGTCCGGCTCAGCCACGCTCAGCGCGAGGTACATGGCATCGATACGTTCAAGGTTGAAGATGCGGTCGTAGTACACCTTGTCGATCTGCCACGGCTGCCCGGTGTGCGGGTAGCGACTCGGGTCGGCGGCGGCACGATAGGCCTCCATCGAGACCTCGTGGCAGCGGATGTGATCCGGGTGCGGGTAGCCGCCGTTTTCGTCGTAGGTGATCAGCACCTGCGGACGGAACTCCCGAATCAAATTCACCAGCGGCTCAGCCGAGTAGTCGAGCGGAATGGCCGCAAAGCTGTTCGGTGGCGCCTCCTGGCCCTCGTCCATACCGGAATCCTCGTAGCCGAGCCAGCGATGCTGCACGTTCAGCGCCTCCTGGGCACCCTGCATCTCCAGGCGGCGCAGCCCGGGCAGGTCACGCTCGGCCATGGCATGGCCGGTCAGGGACGGGTTCAGGATGCTGCCGCGCTCGCCACCGGTGCAGCTCACGATCATCACCTCGACGCCGAGGCTGCGGTAGTAGGCATACGTTGCCGCGCCCTTGCTCGATTCGTCGTCGGGATGGGCGTGCACAGCCATCAATCGCAGCGTCACCATACTCCTCAGGAATGCCAGATAACCTTAGGCCAGATAACCTAGATACCAGC
Source organism: Cryobacterium sp. Hh7 (assembly GCF_004403155.1). NCBI lineage: Bacteria > Bacillati > Actinomycetota > Actinomycetes > Micrococcales > Microbacteriaceae > Cryobacterium > Cryobacterium sp. Hh7. The sequence goes on from NZ_SOHG01000048.1 coordinate 23,443, forward strand.
CTAATCGCTCCATCGGAAGTGTGAAATCGCCAGTGCCCCTCAACAGCACGCCCACCGGAGTTCAGTCGAGCCGCCAGCCCGAGCGCCTCGACGAATCTGACGTCGCCGCGGCACCGGCCCCCGAGAGCGCCGCGATCCAATCGCGCTACGGGCGCACCCCGGCCCGCCGGGTTCGCGACCGCCGCATCCTGTGGGGGCTCGGTGGCGTTTTCGTGTTGGTGCTGGGAGCGTGGGTTCTGTGGACCGGCCTGGACGGGGCATCCACTCAGATAGAAGCGCGCGATATCGGGCACACCATCATCGATGAGCACAGCGTGAGCGTCACCTTCGAGGTAGCGCTGCCGGTGAACCGCACGGCGAGTTGCGCGGTACAGGCTCTCAACGAGAGCTATTCGGTCGTCGGCTGGAAGATCATCGATCTACCGCCCTCCAGCCTGTACAACCGGTCGTTCACCGAGGTTCTGCGCACCACCGATCTGAGCAACACGGGTTTGATTTACCAGTGCTGGCTGACCTAAACTGACGTATTCGCCTCGGCAATCGCCCGGGCGACGACTATATCTGCGCGGCCCTCAACCGGCCTTTCTGCGCTTGAGCGTATTGAAGGAGATCACTCGTGATTACCGACACAACGGTCACCTGGCTAACTCAGGAGGCCCACGACCGCCTCGCCGCGGAACTGGCGACACTGAGCAACTTCGGCCGGGGCGACATCGCGAAGAAGATCGAGTCCGCGCGAGAAGAGGGTGACCTCAAGGAGAACTCGGGCTACCACGCGGCGAAAGAAGAGCAGGGCAAGATGGAGGCGCGCATTCGCACGCTCACCCTGTTGCTGCGCACCGCCGAGGTCGGCCACGCCCCAGAGAGCAACGGCACCGTCATGCCGGGCACCGTCATCACGGCCACCATCGCCGGCGACGAGAGCCGCTTTCTGATCGGCAGCCGCGAGATCGCCGCCAACAGCGACCTGGACGTGTACAGCGAGCAGAGTCCGCTCGGCGCGGCGATCATCGGCCTCAAGGTCGGCGCCAAGACCAGCTACACCACGCCCACTGGCAAGGAGATCACCGTGCAGATCTCGAACGTGGAGACGTTCACCGGCGCCTGACTCCCCCGCCGAGGCTCGGCTGCCGATTCGCGCCGATATTGGGGCTCAGGTTGTCCACTCGCTGCTCGTGGCCTTCCACTGCACGCGAGGTGCCATCTTTAGCCCCTTGACCACTCTCGCCCGTACGCGAGGTGTCATCTTTAGCCCCTTGAGAGCTCGCCAAGGGGCCAGAAGTGGCACCTCGCGCGGTCAATGCACAACGGATGAGGCTGCCCCGCTTACAACGCTGCACAGCCAGCAGCAATCAACTCGCAGCCGACGGCCGACGGCCGACGGCCGACAGCGCCGGCGGCAGCAGCTGCCGCCCGGCCTGTCTGTCTGTCTGTCTGTCTGTCTGTCTGTCTGTCTGTCTGCCTGCCTGCCTGTCTGTCTGTCTGTCTGTCTGTCTGTCTGGCTGGCTGGCTGTCTGGCTGTCTGGCTGTCGGGCTGTCGGGCTGTCGGGCTAGTCGACCGGCCTAGTCGACCGGGCTAGTCGATCTGGGGGTCGTAGCCGGCGGCGCGCAACGTGTCGACGACGTGCTGGCGGTGCTCTGGCCCGCGAGTTTCAACGCTGACGTCGAGTTCGACTTCGCTGATCTGCAGGCCGACGCCGTGCCGGGTGTGCAGCACCTCGATCACGTTGGCCGTCGCCTCCGCGAGCAGCTCGGAGATTCGAGCCAGCTGACCTGGACGGTCGGGCAGCATGATGCGCAGCGTCAGGTACCGTCCCGACGCGGCGAGGCCGTGGCTGATCACGCGTTGCATCAGCAGCGGGTCGATGTTTCCGCCCGAGAGGATGGCGACGGTCGGCCCGGTAGGGGTGATCTTGCCGGCCAGGATAGCGGCGACCGCCACTGCCCCGGCCGGTTCAACCACGAGCTTGGCGCGTTCCAGCAGCACCAGGAGCGCGCGGGCGGTGTCGTCTTCGGTGACGGTGACGATCTCGTCGACGGCGTCCCGAACAATCTCGAGATTAAGCAACCCGGGCCTGGCCACCGCGATGCCATCGGCGATGGTTGGGAGCATGTTGATCGTCACTGCTTCGCCGGCGGCGAGGGAGGGCGGATACGCAGCCGCGTTCTCCGCCTGCACCCCAATCACCCGGATGTGTCGCCCCTCCCGGGCGGCACGCTGCTTGAGCGCGCTGGCCACTCCGGAGATGAGTCCGCCACCGCCGATGGGCACAATGACTGTCTCCAGGTCGGGAACCTGATCGAGAATTTCGAGTCCGAGCGTGCCCTGCCCGGTGACCACATCGGCATGGTCGAAGGGTGGGATCAGGATCGCGCCGGTCTCCCGGGCGTATTCGGCTGCGGCGAGCAGCGGTTCGCTCACGGTCGTTCCGCGCAGAATGACCTCTGCTCCGTAGTCCCGCGTCGCTGACAGTTTCGGCAGCGCGACTCCGACGGGCATGAAGATGGTCGCCTTGATGCCGAGCTCGCGCGCGGCGAAGGCCACGCCCTGGGCGTGGTTTCCGGCCGAGGCCGCCACGACGCCCCGGGCTTTCTCCGCCTCGGTCAGTTTCGACAGTCGGTTGTAGGCACCGCGAATCTTGTAGGAGCCGGTGCGCTGCAGATTTTCACACTTGAGGTACACCGGCGCGCCCAACACATCGGCAAGGTAGCGCGAACTCTCCATCGGGGTCACATCCGCAACCCGGGCGACGACCGCGCGAGCGGCCTCGAATTCGGCGAGGGTCGGTCCGACGAGGGTGGTCTCTGGCATGTTCTAGTTCTCCGAACTATCGTGCGGGGCGCCGGGTGCGCTCGAATCTGTAGGGGTGACGCGCGCGGATGCCCCCCGCGATGTGAGGAGGGTCCGCGGGCGCAGCCGTGCTGTGCGCGCCGGTGCGCCGGACGTGCGATATCCCGGTCGGCTTTGCGGCACGGTCTGCCAGAGCACCGATCCGGTCGTCGGCACCGTCGGCGGGCTCGACCGCCATGTGCCCCCGGCAATGTAACTGGTCATCGCGTTCAAAACCGCGGCCACCGGAACGGCGAACAGTGCCCCCGGAATTCCGGCGAGTAAGGCGCCGGCTGCCACCACGAGCACGACGGCAAGCGGATGCACCTTCACCGCGGTTCCCATAATGAGCGGCTGCAGTACGTGGCCTTCAACCTGCTGCACGAGCAGGACGACGCCGAGCATGGCCAGGGCGATGGCCCAGTTGTTGAAGATGAGCGCGATCACAATCGCCACCGATCCGGTCGCGACCGCGCCGACGATGGGGATGAATGAGCCGAGGAAGACCAGAATTCCAATCGGGATGGCCATCGGCACCCCGAGCAGGGCCGCGCCCACTCCAATGCCGACCGCGTCGATCGAAGCGACCAGAATTTGCACCTTGGCGAAGTTGCCCAGGGTGGTCCAGCCTGCGATTCCCGCACCGTCGACAGCGGCCTGGGCCCGCAGCGGGAAGAACCGTACGATCCAGCTCCAGATGGCTTTACCGTCGATGAGGATAAAGAGCAGGCTGAACAGTGCCAGCAGAAGCCCGGTCAACAAGTGACCGAGCGTGGTTCCCACCGACAGGGCGCCGCTGATGAAGACGGCACTATCATTCTGGATCGCTTCCCAGGCCTGCTGCACGTACGTGTTGATATCAGTCTCGGAAACCTGCAGCGGTGAGCCGGCCAGGAACGCCTTGAACGAGTCGAGTGATCGGGTGAGCCGTTCGCTCAGCCCAACGGTGCCCTCGGCGATCTGCGTCGAGGCGAGGGTGACCAGACCGGCAACGAGCACCAGGGTGCCCACCATCGCCAGCGCCACAGCGACGCCCTTAGGCCAGTGATGCCGCACCAGGAATGCCACAAACGGAACCAGGAGCGCGGAAACCAGCACGGCCACGAGCAGCGGAATGACAATCAACCGCAACTGAATAACCAAAAAGACCAGAATGGCGATAGCGGCGGCGATCACAATCAGACGCCAGGACCAGGCCCCAGCCAAACGGATGCCGGCCGGCAGGTTCTCGTCGACGCCGTTGGCGGCGGGGGCCCCGGTCACAACCTCGATCGGCGTGACAACGAGCTCGGATCCGGCGAGATCAGCGCTCTCCCGCACGCGCTCCCGCGCGCGCTCTGCCGAACGCCTGCGACGCAGCCGTAGCAGCGCGCGTGCACCTGGATTGCCCGTGGATTCGCTCACTCAACCAGTCTAGGACTGCCGTCAGGGCTGTTGCTGCGCCACACTGGCGGTCTCCACCCGCTCGGTCGAGACCGGTGCCCCGGTGAAGTTGACAAACACGTTCTCGCCCGCTTTCGGGTGCACGCGCACGCCGTGCTGAAGAAACAGAATGGTGCCGTCGGCCAGGCGCAGGGTCGTGCGGCGGAGCGACCCAAGAAAGCTGGAGGTGACCACGGTCGCCGCGAGGCCCTCGGCTACGAACTCGATGTCTTCCGGGCGGATCGAGACCGTCACTGGTCCGTCGGGCGTCGCCGGGTCGATCAGGGGCAGGCTCGTTCCATAGACCTCGGCTCGAGCCGAGCGCACGAGACCGTCGATGCGGTTGCTGAGCCCGACGAAGTCGGCGATGAACGGGGTGGCCGGACGGGAATAGAGTTCTTCGGGCGTGCCGACCTGCTCGATATTGCCGGCGCGCATCACGGCGACGCGGTCGGCGACCGCGAGGGCCTCATCCTGATCGTGGGTGACGAACAGGGTCGTGATGCCGAGTTCGGTTTGAATGCGTCGAATCTCGTCGCGCAGCTGCACGCGCACCTTGGCGTCGAGCGCCGAGAGAGGTTCGTCGAGCAGCAGCACACGCGGTTCGGTCACGAGTGCGCGCGCGAGCGCGACCCGCTGCTGCTGGCCGCCGGAGAGCTGGTGTGCAAAGCGATCGAAGTGGTCGTCGAGGCCGACCATGGCCAGGGACGCTGCCGCCCTGCGGCGCCGCTCGGCCGGCTTGATCTTTCGCATCCGCAGCCCGAATTCGACGTTTTCGCCGGCACTGAGGTGCGGAAACAGCGAGTACGACTGAAACACCATACCCATGTCGCGTTTGCTGGTGGAGAGTGCTGATACGTCGATGCCGTCAATGGTGATACTGCCGGCATCGGTGGATTCCAGCCCTGCCAGCACGCGCAACGCCGTGGTCTTGCCGCTGCCACTCGGGCCGAGCAACGCGACACATTCGCCCGCGTGCAGGGTGAGGTTGAAGCCGTCCAGGGCGCGCATTCCGGAGAATTCTTTGACGACGCCGGTGAATTCGACGACGGTTCCCGGTCGGGTCGGTGCGGTTGGCTGCTGGGCTGTCAGCTGCTGTGAATTCATGCTGGACCTTTCACGGTGGTACGGCGGCGCGATGTTCGGGTGCGCGGGGCACCGAGTCGTCCGATAACGAGGAGCAGCAGGAAAGCGAAGGCGAGGGCCAGCAGCGAGAGGATCACGGCCGTGTACGGGTCGACCTTGCTCACAACGACGAGAGCGGTTTGCAGGTTGACCCGGTTCAGCAAGGACGCGATGGTGAATTCGCCGAGCACGACGGCCACGGCGATGAAGGCACCGGCCAGGATGCCCCGGCGCAGGTTGGGTACGAGCACCCGCAGGAGCACACTGCCCCAGCCGGCCCCGAGAGTGCGCGCAGCTTCGGTGAGCGTTTTCACGTCGACGCCGTCGAGGTTGGATTGAATGGCCCGATAAGCGAAGGGCAACACCGTAATGCCGTAGGCGAAGGCCAGGGTCCACACGCCGCTGCCCAGCATTCGAGCCACAATGGCGTAGACCGGCGCGAGCCCGACCACAAGCACAATGGCCGGAATGGTGATGGGCAGAATACAGATGAATTCCAATACTCGGCGCAGCCGGGGAAAACGGATGTGCACGAGCAGCATGGTGGGTACGAGCAGCAGCAGCACGATCAGGACGGTGCCAATGGCCAAAGCCACCGAGTTGCCGAGCGCTACCAGCACCGGTCGGTACACCCCGGTGAATCCGCTCTGAAACAGGGCGACCCAGCGGTCGACGTTGTAGCCGCCGACCAGCCCGGCACGCAGGGTGAATTCGATCATGGCCACGATCGGCACGGCGAAGATGACCCCGACCACGCCGAGAATTGAGGTGCGAACCGTGCGGGAGGGCGCGTGAGCCACACCGTTGGTGGTCAGTCCGGTCATTGCTGCCACCGCGCGGCCCGTGACTGCAGCGCTGAATAGCCGACCATGACGACGGCCATCACCACGATCATGCCGAGGGCCAGCGCGCCGGCCAGGTTTTCCCGACCGAGCAGCGTCTCACTGGTGAGTGCGGCGCGAATTTGCAGGGGCACAATCTGCGAGCCCTGACTCACCAGCGCCGCCGCGGTGGCGTAAGAGGAGAACGCGTTGGCGAACAGCAGCAGCAGGCTGCCGATGAAGGACGGCGCGAGCACCGGAAAGGCGATACGGAACCAGTAGCTGGCTGTGCTTCCGCCGAGAGTGGCGTTCGCCTCGGCCCACTGCGGTTTCAAGGCCTGCAGGGCGGGCATAAAGGTGATGATCATAAGCGGAACCTGAAAGTAGATGTAGGGCAGGATAAGGCCGGTCGTCGAATACAGCCAGACGCCGTTCTCAAAAATATCCAGGCCGAAGGTGTCGCGCAGATACAGGGTGACCATGCCCTGAATGCCAATGGTCGCGACGAAGGCGAAGGCGAGCATGACGCCACCGAACTGGGCCAGCACACCGCTGAGCGAGTCGATGGTGGTGCGCAGCGGACCGTCGGGGCGAGCGCCGAGCAGGGCGTAGCAGACCACAGCACCGACAACGGCACCGACGACGGCGGTCAGCGCCGACAGCCAGAAGGAGTTGAAGAAGGTGGTGAGCACGACGGGGTCGCCGAGGGCCGCGACCGTGGCCAGGGTGAAGGCGCCGGTATTGTCGAAAAAGCCCGTGCCGATGGCAATCAGGGTCGGCACAGCCAGGAACAACAACACATACACCGCGAAGGGCAGCAGCCCTAAGGCTGCTGCCCGACCACGGATGTTACTGGACAGCCGCAGCCCATTTCTCGCCGAGCAGCGTTGCCGCTGCGGTGCTCTGGTCTTCGGTCGGAACGACGGTGTCACTCGGCGCCTTCGGCAGCGCATCGAACAGCTCGCTGTCGATGGTGCCGGCCTCGGCCATAGCCTCGGCGCGCGCCGGGCGGGCGCCGCCCGCAAGCCACAGGTTCTGTGCTTCATCGCTGTACAGGAATTCCTGCCAGAGCCGCGCTGCGGCGGGGTTGGGAGCATCCTTGTTGATCGCCTGGTTGTAGTAGCCGGCGTAACCGGTGCCGTCGAAGACGACGACCTTCCAGTTGCGCTGGCCCTCCAGCTGGGCGCCGTAGCCAACGTTGAGGTAGTCCCAGTCGAAGACCACCGGGGTCTCACCGGAGGCGACGGTTGCCGTCGTCGGGTTGACCTTCAGAAAGTTACCGGCCGCATTGAGATCGGAGAAAAAGTCAATGCCGGGCTGAAAGTCAGCGACCGTTCCGCCACTCTGCACGGTGGCGAGGCCGACAGCGGCAAACGCTGCACCAGCCTGGGTTGGGTCACCATTGATGGCCACCTTTCCTTTGTAGTCGGCGCCGAGCAGGTCGGTCAACTCCTTGGGCTCCGGAACAGCGTCGGGGTCGTAGCCCACCGACAGGTATCCGCCGTAGTCGCCGACGTAGAGGCCGGAGGCTTCCTTGAGCGCGTCGGGAATGTCGGCCCAGTTGGCAACCTGGTACGGCGCAAAGCGGTCGGTGCTGGAGAGGGCCACAGCCAGGCCGAGGTCGAAGACATCCGGTGCCGTGTCCTGGCCCTTGAGGTTGTCGGCGGCCTGGATCTCCTCGGCGCTGGACCCATCCGGGGATGCTTCGTTGATCGTGATGTCCGGGTATTTCTCGGCAAACAGGTCGAGAACGGCGCCATAGTTCGCCCAGTCACGCGGCAGCGCGATGACGTTCAGCTGACCTTCCGCGATGGCGGCTTCTTCGAGGCCGGCCAGATCGCCGAAGGCACTCAAGCTGGTGGCGGTCGCTGCGTCGACGCCCGAGGCCGGAGCCTCGGCGGCGGGTGAACAGCCGCTGAGCGTGAGGGTGAGGGCCACTGCGGCGGCCAGGGACACCATCAGAGTGCGTTTGAGTGACAATTTTCCTCCATTATGACCGGGTCCGGAGCGTTGGATTACTGTGCAAACGCACCGGGTGAACAGATTATGGGGCAGGGTGTGCCGGTCGCCCGACAATACGAAGGCTACATGGCTGCCACATGTTTTCCGGGTAAACACCAGGTGAACGGGGGTGCAGCTAGAGTGAGACGAATGGTCACGACAGTTTCCCCCGCACTGGCGCGGCGGATTGCGCTCGCCGCGCAGGGCTTCGGCGCGCGACCTGGAGCGGCCGTCGGCATCCGTCAGCTCACGGCCCTCGTGAATCGACTCGAGCTGCTGCAGATCGACTCGGTCAACGTGTTCGAGCGCAGCCACTACATGCCGGCCTTCAGCCGACTCGGCGCCTATGACAAGGCCCAGCTTGATCGGTTGACCACGGGGCGCGAGGCCCGCTTAACCGAGTATTGGGCGCACGAGGCCTCCTTTCTACCGGTCGATGTCTGGCCGCTTTTCCACTGGCGCATGCAGAACCATCGCGACCGTTCAGCGCGCACGCCCGACGACTGGTCGAACGCCAACCGGCCGATGCTCGATTGGCTCCTGGCCGAGCTCGCCGCCAACGGCCCGATGCGGGCCAGCGCAATCGAACACGACGCCAACAAGCGCAGCGGGCCCTGGTGGGGCTGGTCCGAGGTGAAGACCGGGCTGGAAATTCTGTTCCGCTGGGGTGATGTGGTCAGTGCCGGGCGCATCCGTTTTGAGCGGGTCTATGCCCTGCCCGAGCAGGTCTTCTCCCCCGAGCTGCTCGGCACTGAAATTTCTGAAGCGGATGCCCACCGCGAGTTGGTGCGCCGCTCGGCGCGCGCGCACGGGATCGGCACCGTGAAGGACTTCGCCGACTACTTTCGGCTGAAGTCGGCGCCGGCACTCTCAGCCATCCTTGAGTTGGAAGAAGCCGGCGAGTTACTCCCGGTGGAGGTTGCGGGCTGGGGGGCGCGCGCCTGGCTGCACCGCGACGCCCGGCTGCCGCGGGCCATGGACGCGCAGGCGCTACTGTCGCCGTTCGACCCGGTGGTCTGGGAGCGTGCCCGCGCCCTGCGGCTGTTCAATTTTCACTACCGCATCGAGATCTACACGCCGCAACCAAAGCGCGTGTTCGGCTACTACTCACTGCCAATTCTGCTGGGCGACATGATCGTCGGCCGGGTCGATCTGAAGAACGACCGGCAGGCCGGCGTGCTCCGGGTGCAGTCGGCCTGGGCTGAGCCGGCGGCGCCGACGGATGCCGCGGGTCGGCTCGCGCAGGTACTGCGGGAAGCCGCGCTCTGGCAGGGACTTGAGGAGATCGTCGTCGCGCCGCGGGGAAACCTGGCTGGGGGTCTGGCCGCCGAACTGCGGTAGATCTCGCCGCCGGGTTACGCCGCCGATGTGCGGGAAAACTAATTCAGAACTTGCTGCCCATGGCGGTCAGGCGCTCTATGCGGTCAGCGATCGGCGGATGCGTCGCGAACAGCTTGCCCATGGCGCCCTTCTTTAGCGGGTCCGAGATCCAGAGGTGGGCCATCGAGCTGTTCTGCTTCTGCATGGGGCGACCGTATTCGCCCAGTTTGGCCAGGGCAGAGGCGAGCGCATCCGGGTGGCGCGTCGTCAACGCGCTGGTGGCATCCGCTAAATATTCGCGCTGGCGAGAGATGGCGAGCTGCACGACGGTCGCGATGAGCGGGGCCACGATCATGGCCACGAGCCCGAAGACCATGACGACGGGGTTGCCGTTGCTGTTGTTGCTGCGGCCGAAGAACGCCATGCGCAGGAACATGTCGGAAATGAAGCCGATCGCGACAACGAGGCCGAACACGACCATCGACACGCGAATGTCGTAATTGCGCACGTGGCCGATCTCGTGGGCCATGACGCCTTCAAGTTCGGAGTCGTCCATGATGTCGAGCAGGCCGGTGGTGGCGGCGACGATCGCGTGCTGGGGGTCGCGACCGGTGGCGAAAGCGTTCGGCGCCGGATCATTGATGATGTAGACCTCGGGCATCGGTGTGCCGGTCGTGATCGACAGGTTCTCGACGATGCGCCAGAGGCGCGGGTGGTCGGCCTTGCTGTTGACCCTGATGCCGCCGCTCATCGAGATGGCCTGGCGACCGGCGGCGTAGTACTGAATGATCACGTAGAGCGCCGTGATGACGACGGTGGCGATGAGGATGCCGTAGCCGCCGGCACCATAGACGGCGTTGGCCAGCCAGCCGAGCCCCGCAATGATCACGAAAAACAGGATCATAATGAAAACGGTGTTGCGTTTGTTCTTAGCTATCGCGCTGTACATCGGCTAAGTCCCGTTAGAACTGCACGCGGGGCGGCTCCGCAATCGCTGCGGAATCGGCCACCTCAAAGAACTCGCGCTCGGTGAATCCGAGGTTAACGGCAAACAAGTGGTTCGGGAACACCTTGATCTTGGTGTTCATTTCGCGCACGCCACCGTTATAGAAACGACGCGCGGCCTGGATCTTGTCTTCGGTGTCGACGAGTTCGCCCTGCAACTGCAGGTAGTTCTGGCTGGCCTGCAGCTGCGGGTACGCCTCGGCGACGGCAAAGATGCTCTTCAGCGCGGTCTGCATGTGATTCTCAGCAGCGGATGCGTCGGCCGGGCCTTGGGCAGACAGCGTCTCGGCCCGAGCCTTGGTCACGTTTTCAAACACGTTCTTCTCGTGTGCTGCGTAGCCCTTGACCGTTTCGATCAGATTGGGCAGCAGGTCAGCACGACGCTTGAGCATCACCGTGATGTCGCTCCACGCTTCGTCGACGCGCACATTGAGCGTCACGAGCGAGTTGTACGTCGACCACAGGTAGATACCAGCGATGGCGACGAGTGCGACAACGATCAGAACCGGGATGAGCCATTCCATGGCAGCGTCTCCTTGCAAATTGGCTTTCTAGGGTGGCACGGAGACATGAACTAGCGACAACGACCCCCGTGCGTACCTGCCAATACTAACCGCGACCCCGGAGGCTCCCACCCGCTTCCCATCACACTCCAAGCAACCTCAAGGCGTGCGGGGATTTCCCAAGGCGGCAGGGAGAGCGCGGTCAGCCGGGCTCTTCGACGTCGACCAACACCTCGTTGCGACGCAGAAACCACGGTTTGAACGGCGGGTCGAATCGGGCGAATCTCGGTGACCCCAGGGCGGTGAGACCGGCGGCGGCGAGCGCCGCGCGCAACTCCTCGACATGCTGTTCGTAACGAGTCTCACGCCAGCGTCCACCGAACCGCAGTGCAGCGACCAGTGCGGACGGTACCGTTCTCAGTTGCACGTTGGGGTCGGTGGGTTGCGGCGCCGTTTGCGCCGTCAGCTCCTCGGGCAGCACGAAGGCAACCTGGAACTGCGCACTGCCCACTCGATTTGACGGGTGCGTCACAGGCTGTTGCAGCACGGGCGCGGTCATCGCGATCTTTTCTGCCGCACCGGTCTGCACCACTGGCGCGGTCATGGCCACCTTCCGGCGGGACTGGTTTGCCCCGCTGATGTAGGCAAACAGGTATCGGAAAGCACGGTTGCCGGCGTCTTCGAAAGGGCCATCCGTGGTGATTTCGGCCAAGAGATGGGCTGGGTATCGGCGAAGTTCGAAATCGTCGTAGGAGTGCAGGACGCGGTAGGGCTGCTGCTTGGTCACGCCCCGAATTTACTGCAGGTGGCTGGGTACCCGCTTTCAACGTGAAGCACCGCGGAATCGCCCATTGTGGGCTTGACAGGGAGTGTGCAGCGGCGGAGAGTTCGGACATGGTGAACACATCCGCCCCCGCGGTAGACGTGATCGATTTACACGTGCGACGGGGAAAGCATCCGGTGCTGCGTGGGCTTACCGTCACTGTTCCCCGCGGAGTCGTGGTGGGGCTGCTCGGCCCGAGCGGATGCGGCAAAACCACGCTCCTGAGAGCGATCGTCGGCGTGCAGGTGGTGCAGTCCGGCACAATCACGGTGCTCGGCCTGCCAGCTGGCGCCGCCCCGCTTCGGCACCGCGTGGGCTATGTGACACAGGATGTGAGCGTCTACGACGACCTCACCGTGCGGCAGAATCTGCACTATTTTCGCGCCGTGCTCGGTGCCCCGCGCCGGGACGTCGACCGAGTGTTGGCCCTGACCGATCTCACGGCACAGGCCGGCCAGCTCGTCGGATCGCTCTCCGGCGGACAGCGCAGCCGGGTCTCGCTGGCCGGAGCGCTGCTCGGCTCCCCCGATCTGCTCGTGCTCGACGAACCGACCGTCGGACTCGACCCCGTGCTGCGGGTCGAGCTGTGGACCCTGTTCCATCAACTCGCCGCCGTCGGAACGAGTCTGCTGGTCTCCAGCCACGTGATGGACGAGGCCAGCCGATGCGACCGGCTGCTGCTCATGCGGGACGGCGAGATTCTGGCCGATGACACCCCGGCGGGGCTGCTCGCCGCGACCGGAACCAGCGATACCGAGGGGGCGTTTCTGGCGCTGATCGCGCAGCATCCGCTCGGCGAAGCCACTGGGAGCGTCTCATGACGCCGCAACGCACCCTCGCGACGGCCGGCCGGGTGCTCAGCCAGGTGCGACATGACCCGCGCACGATCGTGCTACTGCTCGTGGTGCCGAGCCTGCTGATCGGGCTGCTGGCCTGGATTTTCTCGGACACTCCCGTGTTCGCCTCGATCGGACCCGACATGATCGCCCTGTTTCCGTTCATCGTGATGTTTCTCGTGACCAGCATCACAACCCTGCGCGAACGCCGCACCGGCACGCTCGAGCGGCTGCTGTCGATGCCGCTCGGCAAGGGCGACCTGATTCTCGGCTACACGCTCGCGTTCGGCCTGCTCGCCGTGGCGCAATCGGCCGTCGCGGTCGGATTCGCGGTCTGGGTGTGCGGGCTCGAGATCAGCGGATCGATCTGGCTGCTGCTCGCCGTCGCGGTGGCCGATGCGGTGCTCGGCACGTCCCTCGGCCTGCTGGCGAGCGCGTTCGCCCGAACGGAGTTTCAGGTCGTGCAGTTCATGCCGGCGCTGGTGTTTCCGCAGATTCTGCTCGGCGGCATTTTTCTGCCGCGCGAGCAGCTGCCCGATGTGCTGCGAATGATCAGCGATTGGTTGCCGCTGTCGCACGCGATCGACGCGTTGCAGGCGGTCGCGGCCGATTCGCAGGACGCCACCTATGTCGGCGGGGAACTGCTCATCATCGGAGCGTGGATCGTGGGCGCCGTCGTGCTCGGGTCGGTGACGCTGCGGCGGCGCACGCCGTAGTTGGCCGCCTCAGCGATTGGCCAGCGCGTGTTGCAGCCAACGGTAGCTCGACTTGGGCGTGCGCGTGCGGCGGTCGTCGGCGAAGTCAACGTGTACCAGGCCGGTCGGCTGGGTGTAGCCGTCATCCCACTCGAATCCGTCGAGCAGCGACCAGAACGCCACACCGGCGAGGTCAATGGCAGCGGCCGGGGCTCCGGCCGCGGTGGCGTCGAGGGCGGCCACGAGGTGTTCGGCCAGGTAGTCGATGCGGGCGGGATCGTGCACCTGGTGGCGGGCATCCGCCTGGTCCCAGAAGGCGCCGCCGGCTAGTGAGAGGTAGACGGGGGGCAGGTCGGGGTAGCGTTCGGCCAGTTCGGCGAGCGCCACGGCGACGTACTCGGGAGCGTTCACGTCGCCGGTGGAGGTCGTGGGGTGTTCGCGGAACGGCTCGAGGTGGAACGGCCATGAGGTGACGGGGATCGGCTGGCCGTCGGGGGTCTTCAGCACCGTCGCACCGGCGGCGATTCGGGTCGGCCCCGTGTAGCTCAGCCCGTAGAAGTCGAGCGGCTGCTGGATCGTGCGCAGGTCGGCGGGGTCTGCCTCGAGCAGGGTGCGTAGTTCGACCGCGAACGGTTCGAGCGGGTCTGGATAGTGGCCGAGCAGCACCGGGTCGGCGAACAGTCGGTTCTGCAGCAGGTCGTAGAGGGCCGCATAGGAGCGGTCCTGGTCGCGGTCGGTCGCTGATTGCACCGGGGTGTGGGAGTTGACCAGACCGATGCGTCCGCGCACGTCGGCGGCGCGCAGGCCCTGCACGGCAAGACCGTGCGCGAGCAGCTGATGGTGGGCACTGGGAAGCGCGTCGAACAGCAGGGTGCGACCGGGTGCGTGGGTGCCGAGCGCGTAGCCCCTGATGGTGACCGTGGCTGGCTCATTGAGGGTGACCCAGGCGTCGACACGGTCGCCGAACGCCTCCCCCACGGCATGGGCGTAGTCGGCGAAACGGCCGGCGGTGTCGCGGTTCAGCCAGCCGCCCCGCAGGGCAGCCGGCAGATCCCAGTGCGAGAGAGTGGCGGTAGAACGGATGCCGTCGGCCAGTAACGCATCCAGCAACCGATCGTAGAACGCGAGTCCGTTGCGGTTGAGGGGGCCGCGGCCCTCGGGCTGCAACCTGGTCCAGCCCAGCGAGAAGCGGTAGGCGTCGACGCCGAGGTCGCGCAGAATGGCGGCATCCGCTGCGTAATTCTTGATGTGGTCAGCCGAAACGGAGGCGTTCGAGCCATCGCGGATGCGTCCGGATCTTTGACTGAAGGAATCCCAGACGCTGTCGCCCCGGCCGCCGTCGCGAGCGGCTCCCTCGATCTGAAAGGCGGACGTGGCGACGGCCACCTCGAACCCGGTCGGCAGGCCATCGCCGAGCTCGCCGGCGCGATGTTCCCAGTCCCGGGCGGCGACGGCGCGTGTGGAGGCGGGGGTGCGGGGCGTGGGATTCATCAGGGTGCGGCTCTCTTCGGCGGTCTCATGCTGGGCATCCGCTTCGTATAAAGGGTGTCATGTTTACCGGCGGGCGGCGGCAGCACGAAGAATTCCCTCGGTTTGTTACATTCTGCGGGCGCGGGAGGTTGACTTTACCGCCCTCTGCCCCTCAAATTGGGGCAGGGGGTGAGTCATGTCCGAATCGACTCGGGTCGAAGCATCGGGCGCAACGGCGCGTCCACGACGCTACCGCAGCTTAGCGGCCGTCGTCGCCCTTCTACTCGGGTGTGCGATCGTCCTCGCCGGGCCCGTGCTGGCGACGGCGCAGGCGACGCCGGAATCGACACCGGAATCGACCGCTCCGGCCACCGAAGAACCCATCCCGAACACCGCGACCGATCCAGCTACGACGAGGCCGCTGATCGAGAGTCCCGGCAACGGGCAGTTCATCGGCAGTAACCGTACAACTGTGTCTGGGTCGAAAGCACTCGATCAGGAGATTCAGTTGTTGTCGCCGCGCGGCGGGGACCCGCTGTGCATCGTCGATGACAAATCAACCTCCTGGAGCTGCAGCAACCTCTACCTGCAGAACGGTCCGACGATCAAACTGCGCGTCGTTGTAACCGGCGATTCCACCCTGAGCGACGAGATCACGGTTGCCGTTCTGGGTGCACCGACCGTGCAGGGCGGCCGCAGCGGCTCCGAGTCCGACGGCTGGGTTCGCGGAACCGGGCATCCCCAGGCCACTGTGACGGCGTCCCTGGGGACTGAAGACTCCTGCTCAAGTGACGTCGACAACTCGGGTGCTTGGGCGTGCCTGTTCGAGGGCACGCTCAAGAGCGGAAGCCGGGAGGTGACAGCGAGCCAGCGTTCGACCTTCAGCAGCCCGTCGTCGTCGAATTCGAGCGAGCCGGTCACGATTGTCTTTGACCTTCAGGGCCCAGCGGCTCCGGTCGTGACGACTCCTCGCGAGGGCGCCCAGGTGCCCGTCGCGGGAACCGAATACACCGGCACCGGCGAGACCGGCGCAACCGTCACCGTGTTCGCCGGCGCCTACTCGGTCTGCACCGCCGAGGTGACCGCCGGGGCGTGGACCTGCTTGGCCGGGGGCGTGGCTGCGGGTTCGTACTCCGTCATCGCCGTGCAGCAGGATTCCGCCGGCAATGTCGGACCGGGCAGCACCCCCGTGACGGTCAGCTATGCCGCCCCGAGCACCGCCACACCGACGCCGACCCCGACCCAGTCCGCCTCGGAGACGCCAGCGGACACGCCGGCTCCGAGCGCATCGGCTTCGCCGTCGCCCGACGGTGCGGTTGGCATACCGGGTGACACAGCGGAGCCGACGCCTTCCGCGGCGCCCCAAACGCAGGAACCAGCACCAGAAGCCGCTGAGGAGGAGCCGGCGGACGACTCGGCGGGGGCATCCACTTTCACCGGCCGGTGGGATGACCCGACCCGCTTCGCACTGCCGATCGGGCCAAGCGGCACCAGTTCGCCATTCCCCTGGTTGCAGGCCGGGCTGCTCGCCCTGGGTGCCCTGGTGCTGATAGCTCTGCCGCTGCGGATGCTCGCGGGCACCATCTCGCGTACGCGCGGCGGCCGTCCGCTCTGGTCAGGGCCCACCCTGGCGGGTCGCAATCGGGTGCGCGAAGAGTACGAGGTGGCACCGACCGTGCGACTCAATCGGTGGCTGCGCGGTGGCACCGCGCTCGTCGCCGCCGCAACCTTCGTCATGCTGTCCGGACCGGTGGTGGATCAGCCGGCCTACCTGCGTCTGCTGGTCGCGGTGACTATCGGGCTGGTCTTGGTCAACGGGGTCGCCATTCTGGTGCCGCTCTGGTGGAGTTCCCGCGTGCTGGAGCTGCGCGGGGCGGTCAGGTTTCTGCCGCGCTACCTGTTGCTGATCGCGGCCGCGGCGACCGCCTCGCGCGTCTTCGACGTGCACCCGGCCCTGCTATTCGGCCTGCTCGGCAGCGTGAGCCTGTTCGCCAAAGCGGATGCTGGTAGCGCGCAGCCGACGCCGCATCAGCGCGGCCAGCTTGCGGCAGTGCGGGTCGGTGCCCTCTCCCTGTTTGCCGTGCTCGCCTGGTCACTCGGAGCACTTCTGCCCACCGCCAGTGATTTCACGACCTCGCTCGTGGCGGAGACGGTCAACACGATCGTGCTCGCTTCAGTCGGCTCGGCCGTGCTCATCCTGGTGCCGATCGGTCACACCAGTGGGCGCAGCATTCTCGCCTGGTCACCGCCGATCTGGACCGGCCTGACCGTGGTCGCCTATGGAATTTTGTTCGCCGCGCTGGCCCCGGCGATCGATCAGCTGCAGAGCAGCGGCTCTGGCACGGTGTTGTGGATCGTCGCCGCGAGCTTCGCGGCCCTGTGCGCGAGCGGCTGGGTCTGGCAGCGCTTCGTCGCTCCCGCGCAACGCTGACCCGGCGGAGGCAGTATCGTACGAATGTGCGCCTTGGAGTCCTCGATGTCGGTTCGAATACCGTCCACCTGTTAGTTGTCGACGCGCACGAAGGCGCCCCGCCGGTGCCGATGGCCTCCGACAAGAGCGTTCTGCGCCTCATGCGGTACATCACGCCAGAGGGTGCCATCAACGACGAGGGTGTCGCTGCGGTGCTCTCTGCGGTGCAGCATGCAGCGGATGTTGCCCAGCAGCACAATATCGACGAGTTGTTGCCGTTCGCCACCTCGGCCCTGCGCGACGCGACCAACGGTCCGGAACTGCTCGACCGGGTCGAACGGGAAACCGGTGTCGCCCTGCAGGTGCTGTCGGGCGAGGACGAAGCCCGGCTGACCTTCCTTGCCGTGCGGCGCTGGTATGGCTGGTCGGCCGGGCACATTCTGCTGTTCGACATCGGCGGTGGATCGCTCGAGATCGCGGCCGGCGGGGCTGAGTTTCCCGAGGTAGCACTGTCGCTGCCGCTCGGCGCCGGGCGCAGCACGATCGGTTTTCTGCACCACGATCCTCCCCTGCCGGAGGAGGTGTCTGCGCTGCGCAGGCATGCGGCATCCGTTTTGCGCGATGCGGTCGGTGCCTTTGCGCAGCTGCCGGCACCGCACCACATCGTCGGGTCGTCGAAGGCGATTCGATCACTGGCCCGACTGGCCGGAACCACCTCGGACGGCGTCGGCGCCGCCGATCGCTTGCGGTTGGGTCGCGCGGAGCTCGATGACTGGGTGCCGCGTCTCGCGCGTATTCCTGCCGAAGCCCGCCCCGCGCTGCCCGGTATCACCGCCGACCGCACCTTTCAGATCGTGGCCGGCGGCATCGTGCTCGGTGCGGCAATGGCCGCGTTCGGGGCGGCGGAACTTGAAGTGTCACCGTGGGCGCTGCGCGAGGGTGTCATCCTGCGCTATCTCGACCGACTGAGGTAGCATTTTCGCTCACCGACCCCTGGAGCGATTCGCATGCGAAAACTGACCGCCGGCTTGTTCATGTCCCTGGATGGCGTCGTGGAGTCGCCGAACCTGTGGCAATTCGACAACTTCGACGAGGAGCTGGGCGTTGAAATGACGGCAATGATCACCCGGGTCGACACCGTATTGCTCGGCCGGGTGGGCTACGAACAGTGGGCCGGTTACTGGCCGAACGCCGAACACGACGACCCGTTCGGGGCGTTCATCAATCCGGTAGAGAAGTTTGTCGCGTCGCGTACTCTCAATGGTGACCTGGCCTGGCAGAATTCCACGCTCATTCCGGGTGATCTGAACGAGTTCGTGACCAACCTGAAGAACACCGAGGGCGGTGAAATCTCGTTGGTCGGCGGTATTTCGCTCGTGCGGCAGCTGCTCTTTGCCGGTCTGCTCGACTCACTGACCGTTATGACGCACCCTGTGATCGCAGGCGTAGGGCGTCACCTGTTCGAGCCGACCGACCCGGTCATCCGGCTGACGCTGCAGAAATCTTTGATGACGAGCAGGGGAAACGCCCTGCTCACCTACGGCCTGCGCACCGACTGAAGGGACACCAGCATTACTTCATTTCCGACACCGATCGACCCGCCCGAGCTTTTTCAGAGCCCTGCCTTCGCGCAGGGCATGATCGCTCCGGCCGGGCGCACCCTGTACGTCGGCGGGCAGAACGGAACAGACGGCACCGGCGCCCTGGCCGACGGGCTTGGCGCGCAAACCGAACAGGCCCTCCGCAACGTGCTAGCCGTGCTCGCTGAGGCCGGAAGCGGGCCGGAGCATGTGGTCAAGCTGACGATCTATCTCGCGACCGGAATCGACCCCGGTGAGGCCTATGCCGCCACCGCTGCGGTGTGGGGCAACCGCCGCACCGCGGTCACGGTGCTCGCGGTCACCCCGGCACGGGTGGGCGCTTTCGTGGAGATCGAGGCCGTAGCCGCGGTCCCTGCCGGCTGACGCACGGACTGTCACGTTGTTTTGGTGTGGTGCCCCCCTCCGTTGGGACTTGAGACCAATTGGGAGGCCAAGGGCCACCCGCGAGCAGGCCACTTCCGCATAAAATCAACGTTATTTTGCCACTTGGGTAGTGGTACAACCACGTCATTTTCCTATCTTTGTGGGCAATGTGTGCGCAAAATGTGGGCAAGTCCGAGGGCATTTTTCGGTGCGTTTGCTTGGGTGCATCAGGACATCTCTGACAGTCATCGGGACATTCCTGACAGGAAATAGATGACGGTGTGACGCGTCCACGGCGGCGTCAATTCCCAATGTCCTCCCGAAGTTCAAGGCTCACGATTGGACGCTCGGTCAGGGTGCGCAGGAACGGGTCCGTGCCGGAAGCTTCCCATGCGGCCGCACTCACGATTCGCACGTTCACCTCGCGCCCCAGGCTGGTGCCCGCGAGACACCCCGATCAGCCGTGCTATCTCCCGTTTCGAATGCTTCCCCGTCGAATGCAGGTGGCGAATCTCAGCCCAATCATCCAATTTGATCACCTTCCATAATGGTTGGTGGCCCTGTTTTTAGTNCTGTTTTTAGTCGGCGCTTTTGGCCCTGTTTTCAGTCGGCGTTAACACGCCGCGATGGCTTGGGGCGACCCGCGAGGGAGAGCTCTATCCCGACAGATCGTCATCGGGCTGACCTTGATTACTCGATAGGGTGCGGAGATGGCATTGCATCCGATTGGCCTCGTCCCGCACGTCATCGCTGAGCTGCCTTCTCTCCAGGGTGGATCGATGACCGTGGGTGACTACCTGCCTCGTGGGCACGCTTCATATGCGCGTGTAATGAATCCCATGCATGACGATGACGGTCAACCGCTGGCCTGGTGGACCTTTGCTGCGGAGCAGTCCGAGGTGGACGCAACTACGAAGTGGACCGACCTCAACGTCGGCGCGAGGGAAGTAAATCGCACAATTGGAACCATCGAACCCGGTGTCGCCGCAACGCTCGCACGGATTCTCCGAGCACACACGCCGGCACCCACCGAGTGTTTCTTCCTCGTCTGGGAAGGGTACGCCGGGATGCGCGATGACCTACGAGACACGGCAAGCATTAAGATCCTGCCCGGTCGTGAAGTACTCATTCTCGCCGGCGACCTCGCCGATGGCGGGGAGCCCTTCGATGGGATGACCGGCGGCAGAAGTGCTCAGTGGTGGATGCCCGCGGATGGTGTGTGGGCAGTCGGTAACGACCTCTACGGCGCGAGCGTCTATGTCTCAGGAACCGAAGAGCTGATCACCGCCATTCTCGCCGCCGACGACATCGAGGCATACCGTGCAACAGCATCGATGCAGATCGTCGCTGAAGAGTGGGCTTCTTAGCTCCCTGCGGTCGCTGGCTCTGGGTCCGTTCCCGATAGGGGAACCCCTTGCGGGAATCCTGATCCGATTCGCCACGGCATATCCAGGAGCGGCGTGCGGCGTTTGGAGTAAGGCATTGATCTATGCCGTCGGCGCCATCCCCGCCGCGATGGCCTGCAGGGCGGCGATGTGGATTTTCATGGTCGCGGACCCAGCCGGTGTCGCAGTCAGCCAGGTACGCGGCCGGTTGCCCACGTATCCCTTGCGCACCACTAGATAGCCCGCCGTCTTTAGCGTGCTGATCGCTTTACTCAAGGCTGAGTCGTCGGTTTCCAGTAGATCGCGAAGGGAAGAGAAGTCAATTTCAATATCTGATCGCAGAGCGGCCATCACCGAGAAGCGCAGCGGTGTGAGCAAGGCATCGTCTAGATCGTGCCGAGGGTGGCCGGCCATTCAAGCTTCCCGGATTGGGGCGGGCCTGAACGACGCAACTACCAACGGAGCTGCAACGCAGATGCCACCAACGAAGCCAACGATGGTGAGATCCCAATCCGTGCGGGCAAGCACGGCGGCGAGGGCATTCATCAGGAGAAAAGTACAACCAAAGGCGATCCACTGGACGCGGCCCCACTCTTGGGCGAGACGAGATAAACCCCAACGGCTATCTCGCGTGGACATGATCGCAAGAATCAGTGCCGCGCTGGCTATGGACCAAGCATTGGACGAGGACAATCCTGCTGCTGCGCCGAGCACTCCTAGCCAGGTCCCGAGCACAAGTGTCACCACACGGGCGGTCAGGCTCAACGGCGCCAGCAATGTGGCGGCCGAGCGGCGAACACCGGCTTCCCGGGCCCGCAGAGCAGACCGGAGCGCCAAGGTACTAAGCGGCAAAACGGCAAGTGTAACGATCCCGACCAGAATTGGCAACGAGATCCCACCGGGAAATAAGGAAAGCAAGAGAAGCACTACCAGCGCGAGCGCAGACGCAGTCGAGACCAGCCGTCCGTGACGGCGAGTCTCTCCAGTATGCTCCGCGGGCAGCTGATCGCGCAGTCCCATTTCGAGCATGGACGCTACAAAAAAAGGAACCAGGAGCAAATGAATAATGTTGAGCCTGGGTATCTCGATGCCGGGACTCACGGCCCAACCTTCGGCCGCCACGCTCGCACTACTCAAGATCAACGTCAGGGCGCAGGTGAGGGTTGCCATAGCCATCCAGGCTTCAGCAATGGCTCGAGTGCGCGCGTCGATGGCCTCCCCAACCCGGACACCAACGTCATCCCCGGCTTTCAGCAGTGATCGAGCATGAGCTGTGGCTCCGGAAACTGTCATCCCATCGCAAGTGTCTTCAGATTGATCGCTCATCTTGTATCCCCCAACTGGCCAAGCCCCAATCCATTACTGTCAATATAACATCTAGTTTCCATCTTGCAAGTGACAGGAGGGTGTCGCTGATGCTGTGTAAAGCAGCGCGCGGCGGCGCTCTTTCTGACATGAGGGCTGCGCACATACCCGACCGTGGAACGAGGACGTCCTCGCCCCCGGCCGTGTCAGCCGTAGCCGCGCCGGTGGCCCGGTTGGCGGTCTGGCCAGCGCTGTCGAGCGTCGAGAGCAGGAGTACCGCCGTTAGCGTCCGAGTAGCCGGGACCAAAATGATCCGGTCGATTTTTCTTTCATATGCCCGGCGCATTGCTGGTTGCGAGGCACGCCGCGCATGACCTGATCAACGTGCTGACCGCAGCCCGCCCACGTTGTCTTTTGGCACACTTTGCACGTTACGGCACGACACATAATAGATCTCCATTCAATAAGGTGAGCTGCTAAAAGAATTATACCCCTGGGAGTAATTTACTTACTGGAGGGCAGGGACGTGCTCATGTGACCCTGCTGTGAAGCGGTCATGCGGTTTCTCACAGGGAACAAGGTTTAGCGGGTGGCGATACTGGCGCGCACGTCGTCCATGTTCAGGTTCTCGACGCCGGCAATGAGCTCTTCCAGGCTGGCCGCGTTCAGGGCGCCTGCTTGGGAAAAGACGAGTACGGAGTCCCGAAACGCCATCAGCGTGGGGATGGAACGGATGCCCGCGGCTGCGGCCAATCCCTGTTCCGCTTCGGTGTCGACTTTTCCAAAGGTGATTGCGGGGTGTTTTTCAGACGCCGCGCTGAATGTCGGGGCAAAACTGCGACACGGGCCGCACCACTCGGCCCAAAAATCAACCAACACGATGGGACTCTGGGCAATAGTCGCGTCAAAGGTGGTCTCGGTGAGATCCGTAATAGCCATACACGCAGACTATACCCTTAGGGGTATCTTGCATACCGTGCGGGGTATGTGTGAGACTGGGGCACATACCCACTACACGCCCCAATTCGTGTCGGCGTGGTGGGCCCCGACCTTTGGAGGCCACGATGATTTTGACCCAGTATTACCTCAACTGCCTGTCCCATGGCTCGTACCTCGTCGGTGATTCGACGAGCGGTCAAGCCGTCGTCGTGGACCCCCGCCGCGACATCGACGAATACCTCGCCGATGCGCAGGCGAATAACCTGACCATTATCGGCGTGATCAACACGCATTTTCACGCTGACTTCGTCGCCGGTCACCTCGAGCTGGCCGCAGCTACTGGCGCCTGGATCGGCTACGGTGCCCGCGCCGAGACCGAGTACGAGATCCGTCACCTCGCCAATGGCGAGAAGATCTCGCTCGGAGAGGTGGAACTAGAAATTCTCGACACCCCCGGGCACACCTGGGAGTCCATCAGCATCGTCGTTCGTGAACACGCCAGCGATGCCGTGGCCCATGCCGTCCTCACCGGCGATACCCTCTTCATCGGTGACGTGGGCCGTCCCGACCTGGCCGCATCCGTCGGCGCAGATCCCGACCAACTGGCCCGCGCCCTGTACGCGTCGATCCACACGACGCTTCTCGCCTTGCCCGATGCGGTGCGTGTTCTCCCCGCCCACGGCGCTGGTTCCGCCTGCGGCAAGAACCTCTCCGACGAGCTCGAATCCACCATCGGCAACCAGCGCCTGACGAACGCGTCTGTGCAGCCGATGAGTGAAGACGACTTCGTGACGATGATCCGCAGCGGTCAGCCCGCAATCCCCGGCTATTTCGCCGTCGACGCGATGATCAACCGTAGCGCGCACGAAATCATAGGTTCCACCCGCGAACTGGCACCGCTGAATCTGACGGATGTTCGCGCATCCGTTGAGCGCGGGGCCCGCGTTCTCGACACCCGCAGCCCCGAAGACTTCGCACTCGGGCACTTGGCCGGGTCCATTAACGTGGGACTGGACGGACGCTTCTCCGAGACGGCCGGAATGGTCATCGAGCACGACGACAGCATCGTGATCATCGCCGACTCCGGCCGTGAAGCCGAGGCCGGAATGCGGCTGGCCCGCATCGGCTTCGACCGGGTCGCCGGATATCTGACAAACCCGGCGCAGGCGTTCACCGACCTCGGCCCGCTGGTGCAGGTCGGTGCGCGGGTCGAGCTTGACGACTTCGAGGCTCTTCGCCGGGACACCGCCGCAATGATCCTCGACGTACGCAATCCCGGCGAGGTCGAGCAGGGCGCGATCCCGGGCTCCCTGCGCATTCCCCTGGCCGAGCTGAGCCAGCGCCACGCCGAAGTACCCGCCGGACCCGTGATCATCCACTGTGCCAGCGGCTGGCGTTCGAGCGTCGCCGCGAGTGCGCTGCGGGGCCTTGGCCATGCGGACGTCACCGACCTCATCGGCGGCTATACCGCATGGGCTGCCCAATATTCAGTGAAAGCCTGATGGCGATGACCCACGGCTGAACACCTAACCAACGTTGGCTTCACGGCAGACACGATCGCCAGCGGCCTGCCTCAGCGGCAGGCCTCCGGGCTGCCGGCATTGTTCCGCTCCCGCACCAAACTGAAACGGATTTACTATCTCTGACACCACGCACACCGTCAACACCTTCCCGTCACCGATTGGGGCAGACGAATTCCATCAGTGGGTTCTCCATCATGACGACCTGATGGTCATCGATGTGAGGGACGGCTCGGAGTTTGAAGCACGGCATATCCGGGGTTCGTATCACGTGCCGCTCCACCTGCTCAAAGAACACACTGACGAGTTTGCGGCGCAGCTGGCCCCGCGGGTTGTGCTGGTGTGCCAGTCGGGTCGACGCGCGGAAGAAGCGCGAAAGAATCTTGACACAGCTGGCCTGAGCGGTGCTCGTGTGTTGACCGGTGGTGTGGCGGGCTATGCCGCCGCCGGCGGCGATATCACCAGCGGTCGCTCCACGTGGGCCATGGATCGACAGGTACGTATGACGGCCGGATCTCTGGTGTTGGCGAGCGTGCTGGCGGGAAGGTTCATTCATCCGCAGTTTCGTCTTCTCGCCGGCGTCATCGGTGCCGGCCTCACGGTATCGGCCGCCACCAACAGTTGCACGCTGGGGCGAATTCTGTCGTGGATGCCCTGGAACCGCCCGGTTTCCGAACCCACGAAGAGCGACGTCCTCGCGCAACTGGCGCCGCACGCATGATCCTGACTGCGCTGCTTCTGGGAGTGATCGTGGGTGCGCTGCTCGGCCTGGTCGGCGGGGGCGGGTCAATCCTGGCCGTTCCGGCCTTGGTCTACGGTGTCGGGTTACCCCTCGACGAGGCGATACCAACCTCGCTGATCGTCGTGGGAGCGGCGTCGGCGGTCGCCGTGCTTCCGCGGCTGCGCACCGGCGTGAACTGGCGTCTGGCCGGTATCATCGGCGCCGCCGGCATTCCCACCGCCTACCTCGGCACCCTCGTAAACCGACTGGTTGATCCTCAGCTTCTGCTCGGCGCTTTTAGCGTGATCATGGTCATCGCTGGCGTGCGAATGTTCTTTGCCACCCCCGCCGCAACCGGCCCCTGCGCGCTGCCCGGCGGCGGAACCCGGTGGCGCAGCTGTCTGCCCCGTGCGCTGGCAACGGGCACCGTGGTCGGGTTCCTGACTGGGCTGCTCGGCGTCGGCGGCGGGTTCCTCATCGTTCCGGCACTGGCCCTCGTTCTCGGACTCCCCATGGGCGTCACGATCGGCACGTCCCTCGTGATCATCGTCATCAATTCGGTCGCCGGCTTCAGCGCCCACCTGAGCGACGTGCAGATCGACTGGGCCGTCACCGGCGCCTTCGCGGGCACCGCCATGCTGGCATCCCTCATCGCGGGCAGACTCAGCCGAAGACTCCCCGACCGCGTTCTCAAAACAAGCTTCGCGATCCTTGTGCTCTGCATCGCCGTGTACGTCGCGATTCGCGCCGTCGCTGGCTAGCTCTCGCGAGCGGGGTCAGGCGAGGGACAGGAAAAGTTTTTCAAGCTCATTGACACTGAGCTGCTTGGTTTCCCCATCCGCGCCGCTATCGATGAGACACTCCTTCATCGCCGACGAGATGATCGTGAACCCCGCCCGGTCAATGGCACTCGAGACAGCAGCCAGCTGGGTGACCACGGCACGACAATCAGCGCCGGACTCAACGGCTGTGATGACGGCGCCGAGTTGCCCCTGCGCGCGCTTGAGCCGATTGAGGGTCTTGCGCAGGTCGTCGCTGGCGTGGGTCGCGGGTTCGGTGATCCCCATGAGGGTGTGCTCCTGTTCGTAGGCGGATGCGAGGCTGGTTTTGTCTAAGACCAGGATACCCCTTAGGGTATCAGTGTATTCAAATATGGCAGCAAACGTTTCACGATGAACAGTAAATGAGGGCTATTCGAATGCGTGACCAACGCACCAGCAGGGACGAATCACCACGGCGTGCCCCTTGGCGCGGCAAGCTGCCCGGGCTCGGCGGGGACCTGCGTCGCTGGCCCTCTCGCCGCTGGTGGGTTGCTCTGGCAACAGCACTATTTACGGTGGTCTTCATTGCCATCCCGACGGACTTGATTGACACGCCATTCTTTTCGCGACAGATCCCGCCGACCGCCTGGTCGTGGCCGGTGCTCATCCTCAGCGCGGTCTTGACGGGCATGGTCACCGCCACCTATGTGGCGCACCCGGAAGGCGCCCCGCCCAGTAGGGCCGCCGGACGATTGGGCATGGCCGGTTGGCTGGTAACGTTCTTCGCGGTGGGATGCCCCGTCTGCAACAAATTAGTTCTCCTCGCCCTCGGCGCAACCGGAGCGATGCAATTCTTCGAGCCGGTCCAGCCGTATCTGGCCGCCGCGTCGATCGTTTTGCTCGGCTGGGCTCTCTATGCGCGCATGACTCGAGAAAATTCTTGCGGTCTTCCCGCTCGGACCACTGCCGTGACAGAGGCCCTTGATCGTGTTCTCTGACCTACAATCTTGGTCGACTCGACGCTGGATAATCGCGGCCCCCGTTGCCGCAGCCGCGTTCATTGCTTTTGTAACGGGCTACGCGCCCCGGGCGGACGACGTAGACGGTGCCCTGTGGTGGACGGTCGCGGCCACCGCACTCGGAGCGAGCTTGATCGGCTTGATCGTTGCCAGTTATATCGGCACCCCCATCGGCGCCGACGCAACTCTCTGCGACACACGGTGGCCAGCTCTGGGTCTGATAGCGCTGTATCTGACCACCGAAGTGCGCTCCCTCGACCCGATAGTGAGCGGTGCTGCGCGCCCGGTTCTGGCCGCCGCCGCCCTCACCCTGTTGATCTGGGCCCTGCGCGAACGACTGGTCAGTGAACGCCGAGCCACCACCCGCCGCGAATCGTCAGAGTCCGCTGAGGGTGAGGTCTGCACTACCTGCACGCCCTTGTTCCCTCGCTCCCGGAAAGTCACCCCAGAGCCGATCACACTGCCACCCACTGCACGCACCGGTCAGGATACCCAGCCATGAAGAAAGCACTCACCGGCATCACAATCGCCGTGGCGGCACTGCTCAGCATGGCCGCCTGCGCGAGCCCCGCGCCGGCGCCCTCCATCGCTGTCACCTCCAGTACGGTCATCATCGATGTGCGCACCGCACCAGAGTATGTCGGTGGACACCTTCAGGACGCCATCAATATTGACGTGCAATCCCCGAACTTCGACACTCTGATCGCGGCGCTGCCAATCGACGGGGACTACATCATCTACTGCGCCACCGGAAACCGATCGGCTGCAGCAGCCACCCGCATGGCCAACCTCGGGTTCACCACGCTGACCGATGCTGGCGGCATCACGGACGCGTCCGCCGCCACCGGACTGGCCATCGCCATCGACAGATAAGTTCCCTATGCCCGCACTTGCTTTATACCCCACGGGGTATACTGGACACTTCAGCTCGACCAACTAAGGAGTCACTATGTGCAGTCCCATGCGATGCGACAATTGCGGAAAAATCACTTGGACCGGATGCGGCATGCACGTCGATGAGGTTATGGCCGACGTCCCAACGAGTCAGCAGTGCACCTGCGCCACCCGCCCGAACTCCTAACCACCCGCGGGCGTCGCGAAGTTCTTCACTACCAAAAGATCGTGTCGATCTCGAAACTTGCGAATACGACGCCTGCCTACGGTTAGCTGCCGCCACTCACGGGGTTCCCCTGTGAAACGAGGAGCGAGGCCAGCCCTGACTTTGCGACTGGGCCCGAACCCGTGTCGCTCAAGGTTCCGCTTGCGGTCGTTTTCTGACGGCCGTGATGCCTCGCAGCGATGTACCCGCGGCTTTCTTGTCAGCAGCCGATCGCGGACTGCGAGAATCAGTACATGACCTCCATCGATTACGCGGCGATGCTCGTTGGGCGGGAAAAGGGTCTCGAAGGGATCACGCTGGAGTGGAACCTCATCATCGTCTATTACGCGGCTCGTGAGGCCCTCAGCATCTTTCGTTCGAACGGGGGCAGCTCATGACGACCTGGTGGGACGTCGCTCTGATCGTGCTCGGCGGATTGCTGGTGCTGTGGCTGGCCCTTGTTCTGGTTCTCTGGATCGAGCAACGCCGGCATCCTGGCGGTGCTTCACTTCGTGATCTCTTGCGCCTCGCGCCCGACGTCGCCCGGCTACTCAAACGCCTCGCCGCCGATCGAACCGTGTTGATCGGCGTTCGAATCTGGATCGCGGTGCTTTTGCTCTACTTGCTGTCGCCGATCGATCTCATTCCGGATTTCATACCCGTTCTCGGTTACGCCGACGACGCCATCGTTGTCGCGATCGCTCTACGATTCGCGACTCGTCGGGCAGGCAGCGAT
The DNA here is from genome assembly GCF_004403155.1 of Cryobacterium sp. Hh7. Taxonomy (NCBI): domain Bacteria; kingdom Bacillati; phylum Actinomycetota; class Actinomycetes; order Micrococcales; family Microbacteriaceae; genus Cryobacterium; species Cryobacterium sp. Hh7. The sequence goes on from NZ_SOHG01000048.1 coordinate 52,153, forward strand.
GCGGTAAAGAGACATTGGCCAGGAACTCCCGAAGGGCTCTCAGCCGTGCTAAGACTGGCTGGCTTGCAACCCTCGCCGTAATGCTCGCGTTCAGCGAACGATCCGAAACCGTCGGGCGGGCGTCCCGTTGAGGGTTCGGCGAACCTCTACCGGTCACGCGCATTCCTCAGCGAGACATGACCCCGGAAGGCTCAGGCCTTACGATCCGCCACAGAGAACATCAGCGGCACCCTCTCGCGACCCGAGGCCAAAGCAAATCCGGCCGGCGTCTCTACGAGTGAGGGCAACGGATTCCAGGGCATAGCGGCCCGTCCACCCTCGCAGGCCGTCGAGGTGCGAGTGTGGTCGACCACGTGCTGCCCGCGGAGGTTCCTTGGCCGTCCCCAGCCTGATCAATCCGTGAAACGTTCGGCTCGCGGCCTCAAGCGTCGTTCGGTCAAGGCCTCGACGACTTGGAGGCTCAGCGCGTGACCGCGCCGTGCCTCCACGCCGTCAGCTCGCCGGGACGCGACCTCCGGAGTCAGGCGGCCATCGCCCCGTAACGCTTGTGGCCATTGACGTCGTAGCGGTCGAGCATCATGACCTTCGACCAGACGCGGATGAATTCGCGGACGAACCGCTCTTGCCCGTCGCTGCCCGCGTAGGCGTCGGCGATCGACCGCAGTTGCGCGTTCGAGCCGAATACCAGGTCATTCCGGGAGGCCCTCCAGCGAGCCTCGCCGGTCGCCTGAACCCGACCAGTGAAGGTCATCGCGGTCTCGTCGTCCTTCGTCCAGATGAGGTCGGTGTCGGTCAGATTCACGAGGAAGTCGGTCGTCAGGACTCCGACGTGATCCGTGAGCACACCCACGTCGGAACCGTCCCAGTTGCTGCCGAGCACGCGGAGCCCGGCGTGCAGGACGGTCCACTCCGGTGCGGTGAGAGTGAACAGGTTCGCCTTGTCGAGGAATGCCGCCTCGGGCGCGACGCCCGGAGCAAACTCTTCGAAGCGCTCGGACACGAAGTTGCGGAACCCGTCCGCAATGGGTCGCAGCCACTCGAACATCTCGATGTCGGTCAACTCCTGCGTCGTGTCGACACGGCCTGGCGTAAACGGCACGCTGGCGTCAGATACTGCCGCCCGTGCCGCCTGCTCCACGGCGGCGCTGCCGGCGAGGACGATGAGGTCGGCGAGAGATACCTTCCGTCCGCCCGACGTCGCCGTGAAAGTCGCCTGCACGTTCCGCAGCGCGTCGATGACTGGGACGGTGCGTCGGTTGACCGCCCAGTCTTTCTGCGGCGATAAGGCCAGGCGGGCACCGTTCGCCCCTCCGCGCTTGTCGCTGTCGCGGTAGGTCGAGGCGGCGGAGAACGCCGTGTAGACGAGGTCGGACACGGACAGCCTGGTCGCGAGGACGGCTTCCTTGAGCGCTGCCACGTCGGCCTCGTCGAGTGAGTATCCTGCTGCGTCCGGGAGCGGGTCCTGCCAGAGCAGGTCGTCGGCGATGGTGACCTCCGGGCCGAGGTACCGGTGCTTCGGCCCCATGTCGCGGTGCGTGAGCTTGTACCAGGCCTTCGAGAACGCGAGGGTGAACAGATCGAAGTCGGCCAGGAAACGCTCGCATATGGCCCGATACTCCGGGTCGACCTTGAGTGCGATGTCCGAGGTCATCATCATGAGCGGGTTCATCTGACCGGGTACGTGGGCGTCCGGAGTCTTCGGCGCCTCCGAGTCAGTCGGTGTCCACTGCAGCGCGCCGGCCGGGCTTTTCGTCTGCTCGTAGTCGTACGCGAACAGGTTCTCGAGGTAGGCGTTGTCCCACTGTGTCGGGTTCGGAGTCCAGCTGCCCTCGATGCCGTTGGTCGAAGTGTGCTCGGCACTGCCGGTACCCACCGGGTTGTGCCAACCGAGCCCCATCGACTCGATCGGGGCTTTCTCGGGTGATGGTCCGATGTCGGATGCGGGTACCTGGCCGTGGCTCTTACCGAACGCGTGGCCACCGGCGATCAATGCCACCGTTTCCTCGTCGTTCATCGCCATCCGCGTGAACGTGATGCGAATGTCGCGTGCTGAGCCCAGCGGGTCGCCGTTCGAATAGGGCCCCTCAGGGTTGACGTAGATGAGCGCCTGGTGCGACGCGGCCAGGGGGCTCTGCAAGTCGTAGTCCGCGTCGCCGTTCTGACCATGCCAGCGTTCGTCGCGGCTCACCATCTCGTCAGGGCTCGCGACCGCGTGCGGGTTCCAGACCTCCGGGCCCCACCAGGTGCCGTCGTCCGGTTCCCACGCATCGAGTCGTCCACCACCGAAGCCGTACGTCGGCAGGCCCATCAACTCGAGGGAGCAGTTGCCGGTCAAGACCATCAGGTCGGCCCACGACAGAGCGTTGCCGTACTGGTGCTTGATCGGCTGTAGGAGTCGTCGTGATTTGTCGGTGTTGCCGTTGTCCCACCAGCTTCCGATTGGTGCGAACCGCTGCATCGCGGTGCCCGCTCCGCCACGGCCGTCGGCAATTCGGTACGTGCCGGCGGCATGCCACGCCATTCGGATCATCTGTGGACCGTAGTTGCCGTAGTCCGCCGGCCACCAGTCGACCGATGTGGTGAGCAGTCGCTTGATGTCCGACTTGAGCGTCGTGAGGTCGATCGTGGCGAAAGCCGCCGCGTAGTCGAAGTCCGCGCCGAGCGGGTCGGCGTCTACGCCGTTCCGGTGGAGAAGCTCAACCCGGAGACGCTGCGGGTACCAACGGTCCAGGGTCGGCGACTGACCGAAGGTGCCACCGAGGTGGTCGCCACCTGCTGGCAGCGCACCGCTCATGTGGAAACTGCATGTGTTGGTCTGGTCGTCAGTGCTCATTGATGCTCCCTGTGTGCTTTAGCTGGATGAGAAACGGTGTCGTCGGGGTCACAATTTAACGATTAGCCGCCGCATCGCAGCGGCGTCAATCTGTGGTGCAGCGATGCTTCGACGCTGCTGTGAGGCGGTGCGTCGCGGGCTCCCGACGTGACGGGAAGCCCGATAGAGAGATCGTATTCCCGCAAGGTGCGCGTGGCATGCCAAGAAAGTGACTGACTTCTAGACGGCGGTGGTGCGGTGGCCGAGCGCACGACGGCCAACCCAAATAAAGCCCTGCGCCGATTGCTGCGGTGCGGGCGGTGCGAAGCCCGGTGAAACCGACGCCGGAAGATGGGGGCTGTCGAGAGCTTGATTTCCGAGAATCGTGTTCCACTCGCGGTGACCTGGGAGCACCCCCGCCAGAGGCTCCTAGTGGGGAACCCTCTGCGGGACGGCTGCCGTCAGATCAATCCGGAGCGTTTGGCCGCATCTTGGTTTGTCATTGCGCAGAAAACCGCGCGGTCGCTCGCGATAGCCTCCGCAGACTCAGCACTGCTTTGAACACTGTGGTGAGTGCGACGAGAACGAGAACGCCTCCGGCCAACATTGTCTGCATGGACGAGGCCTGTGCGAGTAAAAACACGCCAAACCCCATCGCGGGGACCGCGATCCCAATCACTGACCACCATGCGAGCATTTCTTTTCTCTTCCCCATAAGTGCAGTATCCCCTACGGCAGCACTCTCGGCTTGACGATGACCACCCGGCCACCGGAATCAGGGAGTAGCGCACCCCTGACGACCAACCCTGTGCGGGACGGCCCGTCCGACTCCCCCTTAGACGGCGTGGGCCGACAATCAGAGAATCAGCTTCGGCCGTCCATCTGGCGTCTGACCGAATCGGGCAAAGAGCAGGAGTACGAGGGCGGCGCCTGACAACACCCCGTCTAACAGGCCAGCGGGAAGCAGTAAAACCATCAGCGCCAGCGTCACAACGCAATTGATCAAGGAGAGCGCAAGTCCCCACAATCTGTTCCTCAGAAGCCCGACCGCGCCCAGCACGTGCAGAGCCGCGAAAATTCCGCTCATAGCCATCATGAGATAGAGGTTTTCTTGCAGATAGGGAAGGGCGAAGACATCGGCATTTTCGACGATGGTCGTTTGCGGAATTCTGAGAGCCAAGAGGACAAGGACGCCAATGAAGACGAGCCCCTCCATAAGGACGCCTTGAACTAGGAGCAGTCCGGCTGCCCAGCGATATTGCAGCCGCTGAGTAGTGTCCATTCCGCAACCATATCGGCCACACGACGGTTCGAATGTCGAACCCTGCACGGGACAGGGTGCCCCACAGTAGGTCCTCTCGCGCTTCCTATCGCGATGTTGGCGAAGCTCAGCACGACTCTTCGGCGGTCGAGGCTTGCAGCAAGCGCTCGGCGGCTCGGCTACAAGAACGACGGCGACGAAACTGTCGCCATCTTGCGGTAGGCCCGGCTCCCGTGGAGGATGAGCGTCAGCGGATGTTCATGCAGCGAAAAATGCGGAATTCGATTCTGGGGGAACGTGATGACAGGCGAGCTGAGGACCGGCAGCAAGATTCGACCGGTGACCATTGATGATGCGGTGTTTGCTACGGGGCTGCTGGTCAGTCATGGCGCAACGACGCGACTCCATGCGGTGACGCACGGGCTCTATGACCAGTTCATCCGGGATGCCGGCGGCATCAGCGTAGCCACTGATCTCCCGGCGACCTGGGCCTCCGAGGATGTGGTTACCGTCGAGGGGATGTGGACGGGCGAGTCCATCCGGGATGCCCACGTTGTGGACCTCATCGCCCCTATCTCCCTGCCCGCCCGGCTCGGCGATGGAATTGATCCGGACATCGTACCCGCGGGTCGACTTGCCAGGAACGAAATTCTCGCCCCCGCCGTCCACAGTCTCACCCAAGAGCTGAGCGACGAGACCTTGCTCTTCTATTGCGCATACAAGATGACGGATGGATGGATTGGCATAGCCTGCGTAACAGATCCCGCACCGGTCGAGCACGCACTGCGTCCAATTCTGGGTGATGCGCTCGCTGTTGTGAAGGTCGAATGGACACCGCACGACATCAGACTCATTGACGCCTCTTTTGAATATGATTTCTCAGATGGTCTCGTCTCCATCGGGAAGTTCATGCACCCGGCTGGCCATTTCACTGCGCACGCGCTCGTGCGAATTATTACCCCAGAGATGGCGTCAACCCTCTCGCCCGTGGATCCCAACGCCATCATTCTGACGAGCTGGATTCAGAAAGCATGAGCTGGCGTTCCCAGCGAAGTGAAAAACAGTGAGCTCCGAGTCCACGGCGAACAAGAACGATCCTCTCGCTGCCGGCTTCGTCTTGGCGCGGCGTGTCCTCAAGGGGAAACCCCTACGGGAACTGAGCTAGACCTCGGGTTAGTAGTGTTCGCGGGCTTGCAGGATGACGATGTGATCGTCCGTGACGTAATAGACCAGACGGTTCGTATCGTCGATCCGGCGGGACCAGGCGCCGGAGAGGATGTGCTTGAGGGCTTCGGGTTTGCCGATACCGGCGAACGGATCGCGCAGTGCGTCGGCAATCAGCTGGTTGATTCGCTTGAGAGTTTTACGGTCCTGAGTTTGCCAGTAGATGTAGTCCTCCCACCCATTTGGGTCGAAGGCGATCTTTCGCGTCACGCGTCGAGGAGGTCGTGTCGCTCGAACTCGCCGCGTCGGGCCCGCTCGATCGCCGTGAGCAATCGCTCGGCATTGGCGGGGCTCCGTAGGAGGTAGGCCGTCTCGGTCATCGCGTCGTAGTCCTCTTTCGACAGGATGACCGCGTTTCCGTGCCGGGATACGACCTCGACAGCGATGTGGTCGTCATTGACCTGTTGGATGAGCCCAAATAGGCTCTTGCGTGCTTCCGTCGCGGTGATCGCCGACATGATTACCTCCCTGAGTAGTACTTGATAGCGTACCACTGACGGGTGCGGTGAGGGAAGTGCTCCGTTCCCGTAAGGGGAATGCTCTGCGGGACGGTCTAGGTCTAATTCTTCAGAGGGATTCGTGCCAGGACCGTCGAGTGGCGAGTCGGGCGGTCAGAAAGAGCGCAACGCCCAGGACTCCGAGGATCGCGGCGAATGTGATTCCCCAGTCCCACACGCTGGTCTGGGTATGTACTAGGAGGAGTTCATGCTCGCTTGTGAAATAGAAGCATTGGACCCCAACGGGGAAGAACGAAAATGCGCCGTCCGTGGTCCAGCCTGCTGAGGGCAGAGGCAGATTGCCTAGCTCAGGGTTCTGATAGCAGGATTCTCCGATACCCGCATGTGAGATGATCGCGAACTGAAGCCCCGCCAGGGCGATGAGGGCCATCGACGGAATGCCGAGGATCCAGGACCGCGCAGTCACGGCGAGGAGCACGGGAAAGGCCGGTCTTTGCAGTTGCATTTCGTGTACCCCCTCCTCAACAAAGTACGTGCTGCCAGACACCGGGGTAAGCGTTTGAAGAAATCACTAGCCTGACAGAGTCAGTGCCCGTAACCGAACCACCATGGGGCACATCAACGAGTCAGCTACACCAACAGCAGCCCTCTATTCTGATAACCGACACATCGTAGAGAAATATTCATAGCTACGCGGGAGTCAGTTGCTCAGATGCCCCTTGTCGCGACGGTCTGCGGCAGGGTTCCGGGTCCGAAAGTCGCGCCTGACCAGCACAGCAGTGCTGTGCTGCCATATCTGAAGAGGGAGCAATAGATGAAACGATCGCCCATCACCACCGCACTTGACGTGATCGCCGTCACCGCATTGGTCATCTCGGCAACTACGGACGTCGTCAAGGCCAGAGAGGAATGGCGACTTCGCCTGGGCTCCGCATGGGCAGACCACAGTCGCCCGCGCCGATTTCGGAGGCAACTTCAGCAACGGATGGATCAAAAGACGAGCCCTGAACTTGCCGACCTGATCTACCAAGGAAATATGGATCAGGCGATCGAACTCGCGAACCAGCTCAACCCGGATGAGATCCGTAACCGTATTTTTCGTGACGACGAACGGCACCTTCATGACGAGGCGCCCTGTGATGTTTTCCTTCGCCGCTGGTACCAGACTTTGGAGAGCCCCTACCTACGTGCTGAAGCTGCGGACTGTTTTGTGAGCGCCTATACGACGGAACTCGCGCCCGTACCGAACGGCGAGTACATCGGTGCTTATATGCGTACCGAGTCGTTGCGCGAAGTCATCACAAAGATCGCCAGCGCGATCCTTGGTCCAGAGTTGAAAGACCTGGAAGATACTCCTGAGCACCCGCTCGATGCCGCCTCGGCAGAAAAGTGGCGTGCCGTCGGCCGGATCCTTGCAGATATCGAGTTGCCTCCCGTCGTATCACCAGTCGCTCCTCCGGAGGAAGCAGAGACGAACTGACACAGGTGGCCACCCGCGCATCCGATCGCGGGTACCACCCACTCCTGTTTTCCGCCTTCCGCAGGGGAACCCCCTGCGGGACGACACCCTTGGTCGGCAGATGGCTCGTATGGCACACGAGAATAGCCCTTCCTGGTGCGCGGGTCCACCGGGTGTTCGGTCTGCTGCTCATGATCGAACTGAAATCATGGGTGTCAGGTCGGCTCGAGGCTCGGAAATAGAATGCGAGCATGGTCAACACCGCACTTCATCGACGACTTCCCTTAATGGCCGTCGGAATCGCCGTGGTGTTGTGGTCGACGAGCTTTGGAATCAGCAGTGAGGTTTTGAAAACGGCGTCACCCGCCGTGCTCTCGGTCGGCCGGTTCGCGATCGGCCTGATCGTTCTCGTGCCCCTCGCCGCACGTCGGCCGCTTTTCGCGCGTACCCTCCGCGATCCGCGAACGATTTTGCTCGGGCTCCTGGGGGTTGCGATTTATTACTCGCTGACCAACATCGGTCTTGAGTTCACTACTCCTGGCACGGCCGCTCTCAGCAACGCGGCGCTCCCTGCACTGACCGCCCTGCTCGGTCTGTTCATCCTGAAGGAGCGCCTGCCTCCCCGCACGATTGTCGGACTCGTGCTCGCGACCGCGGGCGTCGTCATCGTGGCGGGTGCGGGCCTCACTGTGGATAGCGGCGTGCTGCTCTGCCTTATCGGCTTGGCCAGCTACTCACTCTATACAGTGCTTCTCCGTAAGGGTGTCCTCGCCGAGCCCCGAGAACGCGCGGCCGGCGGCCGACAGACGGCCGAGTCCGTTGATCCGCTCGTGCTGGCGACGGCGACCGCCGTGTGGGGAACGGCGATCATGCTCCCCTGGCTCGTCGCAGAGATGGCGGTCGGCGCGGCCGCCATCCCGAGCGGATGGGGAGGTCTCGGGGGTCTGTTGGTCCTCGGTGTCGTAATCACCGCGCCGACTCTCGTGCTTTTCAACTTCGGCGCTGAACGCCTTCCCGCTGCAGCCACCGGCGTGCTCACCGCAGCAATTCCGGCACTCGGCTATCTCTTCGCCCTGGTACTTGGCGAACCATTCGACGCGATGACCGCACTCGGCGGCGCAGTCGCGCTCGTCGGCGTCGCCATCGCCTCGGTCACAGCTCCCTCGACCGACTCGAGTCCGGCCGGTTCAGGCTTACCCCCACACGAGGACGTGGCCGCCGGCACTTCTGCAGTCGACTGATCACAGAGCAGGGGCCAGTCAGGGGCGCAGTGCGGCACCGAGCAGTCACCAACGCCACCACAAGGCGCTCAACTCCACATGCCAAACCAGGCGCGCACCCGCATGCCCCTAAGGCCGACCTCGACCAGGACGGAACAACCCGCGGTCGTGTTCCGCGGAGGGCCATATGAAGGCTAGGACCTTCATTCCCGTAAGCCCCGCCCGAGAAAATACCCGGTGAAGGGAGGATAACCGGGGCAGAAATATCGCTGCTAATTCCTTGCCCGGGGCTTCGGGACCGTCGAGCTGCGTCGCTGCCTCGCGCTGGACGGCGTGGTCGCCAGGGTCAGGGTTGGGGCCGATCCAGATGCCGCGGGCGTCGAGGCAGGGGTACGAGACCAACCGTGGGTGTTCGGTGCGGACGAGCCGGATGTCGGCTTCGCGGGTGATGGCGCGATGGGCGTCGGAAGTGCAGAAGTACGCGACCCGGTCGACGTTTTCGTGCACGAGGCGGTAGCCGTGATTGGTCACGATCTTCTGGCACCGCTGCCACGACTCCAGGGGTCCTGACATGGACGTCTTAGGTCGATTTATTTTGTCGTAACTCAGAGCCGTTCTTTGATGGCGTATCGCAGGATTAGGCCGGTGCCCGGATAGCGGGTCTGAGTTTCTGTGAGACTCGAGCAGAGCTCGCTGACGGCGGCGGTTTCGCGTTGGGTGGGCATCGGGTCCAGCGTGATGGTCAGTTGGCACTGCTCTGCGCCGACAAGACACCCGACCAGATCCTGTTCGGCAACGGTCTGTCGCACCAGCGCACGCCGTCGACTCGGGACGGCTGGCTGCTCTACGCCCTCAAACGTGCCCGGGAGATCGATCTGACCTTCCCACGCGTCACGCCCCACGCCCTCCGGCACACCACCGCGAGCCTGGCCGTGTCCGCCGGCACGAACGTCAAAGCGCTGCAGCGGATGCTCGACCACGCCTCGGCCGCGATGACCCTCGACGTGTACGCGGACCTCTTCGACGACGATCTGGACAGCGTCGCAGTGGCCCGCGATCAGGCCCGGATGATTTCAAGTGTGGGCAAACGGGGCACCTGACGCACCCGTCACCAACTTAAAACCGAGATCAGCGTAGATATATTTGCGGTGCCCCCACTGGGACTTGAACCCAGACTGTGACGATTTTAAGTCGTCTGCCTCTGCCAATTGGGCTATGGGGGCGTGCCCGGTAACGGGCGGGTCAAGCATAGGTGCTGCCGAGCGATGCGATCGCCCGGCAGCACCTATCGAAACAGCTACTTTGAAGCGGATGCCTCGGCGGCCGCCTTCTGCGCAGCGGGTGCCGTGGTGGCCGAAGCAGCCTCGGCTGCAGCAGCCTTGACCGTGGGCTTGCGCGGCGCACGGGGCGCACGCGGGGCCGCCGGAGCCTTGGCCGTGGGGGCTGCAGCGGGCGCTGCAGCAGGCGCCGGCGGCTTGGGACGCGAAACGAACTCTTCGAACACGGCACGCGGGTTCTCGGTGGCGCTCAACGACACCACGTCGCGGCCGAGGAAAACGTTGTTGACCCAGCCCCACACGACGCGCAGCTTGCGCTCCCAGCTCGGCATGGCGAGGCCGTGGTAGCCACGGTGGGCGAACCAGGCCGGCATGCCCGTGATGGCCAGGTTGCCGCTCTGAAAGACACCGACTCCAACGCCAAGGCCGGCAACGGCGCCCATGTTCTTGTGGAAGTACTGCACCGGTGCCTCGTCGCGCAGCACGGCAACGATGTTCTTGGCGAGCAGCTTGCCCTGACGCACAGCGTGCTGGGCGTTCGGCACGCAGTTGCCGCCGACGCCGCCACCACTCAGGTCGGGGACACAGCTCACATCGCCGGCACCCCAGGCGTCGGCGATGATGTCGTCTTCGGTTCCGACGCGCAGGTCGGCACGAACCTGCAGGCGACCGCGCTCTTCGATGGGAAGGTCGGTGTGGCGCACGATCGTCGGGTTGGCCATGACGCCGGCGGTCCAGACGATGAGGTCGGTTTCGAAGGTCTCTCCGGTGGAGAGCTCGATCTTTCCGTCGACCGCGCTGGTCAGCTGGGTGTCGAGGTGAATCTGGGCGCCGCGACCGGCGAGGTTGTCGATGACCCAGAGGCTTGTCTTGAGCGAGACCTCGGGCATGATGCGGCCCATGGCTTCGATGAGGTGAAAGTTGGTGTCCTCGAAGCTGATCTCGGGGTACAGGGTGAGCAGCGAGGTCGCGAACGAGCGCAGCTCGGCAAACACCTCGATGCCGGCGAAACCGCCACCGACCACAACGAACGTGAGCAGGCGCTCACGCTCGGGGCCGGCCGGAAGGGCTGCCGCCTTGTCGAAGTTGGTCAAAACGCGATCGCGAATGGCGACGGCTTCTTCGATGGTCTTGAGTCCGATGGCCTGGTCGGCGACGCCCGGAATCGGGAACGTGCGCGACACCGCACCGGCGGTGACCACGATGATGTCGTACTTGAACTCGTACGGCTCGCCGGTCGGCGGGGTGATCGTGGCGGTCTTCTCGGCGTGGTTCACGTACGTGACCTTGGCGGAGATGACGTTGGTCTTCTTGAGGTGGCGACGGTGCGACACGACCGCGTGACGCGGTTCGATGGATCCGGCAGCGACTTCCGGCAGGAAGGGCTGGTACGTCATGTAGGGCAGCGGGTCGACCATGGTGACCTCGGCTTCACCGGATCGTAGCCACTTCTCGAGCTTCCACGCCGTGTAAAAACCGGCGTAGCCGCCACCAACAATGAGAATTTTGGGCACGATGAGAAGGCCTCCTACTGGATTATGATTGTGCGAAATCTTTGGGGTTGCGCCGAATTCGCTTGATGTACCGAGTGGCCCCAATGCCCACCAGCGTTACTAGGATACCAAACCCTAAGAGTACAGCGAGCGGCAGACTGATATAGGTCAGTGTCAGCTGGTTCGGGAGCCACGCCGTGAGCACATTCTGCACCGGCAGCGCCGGGTCTTCATCGACCGCAGCCGGAGCCTCCGCAACGGGAGTCTCGGTCGGAACCACGTCAATCTGAGCCCGCCGGTGCAGCGTGATCCACTCCGTGAGCAACTCGCTCGGAGTGGCCTCTGTCGCCGGAGCGACATAGCGGGTGACGGCGGCAGCGGCATCGATCAGGCCGTTGCCATAGATGGGGCTCGGCACGCTCCGCCCGTTGGCGTTCGCGGTCGCGATGACCCGGTTCATGACTCCCGCAGCGTCGAGCGTCGGATAGGCCGCCCGCACCAGGGCAACGAGCCCGGACACGATCGGCGTCGCGGCACTCGTGCCGTCCCACTGTACATAGGTCGAATCGGGCGTCACCCCGACGAGCTTCTCGCTCGGCGCAGCGACGGCAATGGTGATGCCTTGCGAGGAGGCATCGAAGCTCGCCGATTTTTCGCGGTCAACGCCGGCGACCGTCAGCACGCCGGGAATCGTCGCGGGAGCCCCGACTTCGGTGGTTCCGCTCCCCCGGTTGCCGGCGGCGGCCACAACGACGACATCATTTTCGAAGGCATAGAGAAATGCGTCATCCCAGCTCTCCGGCCAGTACAACGTATTGCGGGTGAGGGACATATTGATGACGTCCGCCCCATTGTCGACGGCCCAACGGATGCCCTGCGCGATCTGGTCGTCGTTACTCACGGCAGAACGACTGCTGCCAAACCCGACCGACACCGCCAAAATGGATGCCTCAGGCGCCACGCCGATCAGGCCGGTACCGTCGCCAGTGCCGCGTCCGGCCAGAAGCGAGGCGACCAGGGTGCCATGCTCGCCCTCATCATCGTCGCCGGCGACCGGGGTTTGACCGTTTGCGGAGCCGAGCCCGGAGACATCCGTTCCCCCGATGACCGCGCCGGTCAGCTCGGCCACGTTGCCGTTGACTCCAGAGTCGATGACCGCGACCGTGACGCCGGCGCCGCGCGTGGTGTTCCACGCTTCGGTGAAGCCATAATCGGCGAGCCAATACTGCAGGTCGCGAATCTGATCGGCGTGCGCGGCGGGCGCGTCGAGCACGACGGAACCGGCCACGGTACCGCCGAACAGCGCCGTGGCCAGCGCGAGCCCGACGCCCGCGCTGACCCGACGAGCGCTGACCCGGTGCGTAGTCGCGGTCACGCCAGGGCCGCCCCGGATTCGTCCATCGGCGCCGCAGAGTAGTCCAGACACTCGCAGACCGTGGGCGACCAGGTGGCGCGTTCCAGCGCGAGGTCGCCGACCGGATTGACGCCGGGTCCGGCCGCCAGCGAGTGGGCGGCCAGGGCGTGCAGGCATTTCACCCGGTTCGGCATGCCGCCGGAGGAGATGCCAGCGATTTCCGGCACGCTTCCGAGCTGGTCGCGGTCGAACAGAAAGCTCTCGTGGGCAGCCTGGTAGGCCGCGCGCACGTCCGCATCGTCGGCGAGCAGGTCGTTGTACTCGTTCATGACCTGGGTGGCTTCGAGGGAGGAGATCGCTGCGGTGGCCGCGGGGTGGCAGAGGTAATACAGCGTGGGGAACGGGGTGCCGTCGGCGAGCCGCGGTGCGGTCGCCACGACGGTCGGCGCGCCGCAGACGCAGCGGGCGGCGATGCCGACGACGTTGCGGGCCGGTCGTCCGAGCTGGGCCGAGACGAGGTCGATGTCGGCCGCGGTGAACGGGTCGAACGGCGGTCGGGTCACGGTGCCACCGTTTCCGGTGTCGCGGGTGTTAATGTCGCGGGTGCTCCGGCTTGCGGGGCGAGGCCGGCGGTCATGGTGGAGGCGAACAAGGAACCCAGCCAATCAATCTTGGTGCTTTGGATATTGGTACTCACCGGCGCGGCATCCGCTTCAAGCGGGGTAACGACCGGTAAATCGTTGATGACGAGAAAGCTGATGTCGCCGGGCAGTACGTAGAACAACCGCTCGCGCGCCTGCGTTGTGACGTAGGTGCGGTCGTTCCAGCGTTCACGCTGGCTGGTGAGGCGGTCGACCTCGTCCTGTTGATCGGCGACGGCCCTGCTCAACTTGCTGATCTGCTGCCGCTGCTCGGCGTAGGTGCGCAGGCTCGGCGCGAGAATCACCACGGCGAGCACCAGAATCACCATCATCACCAACGAGAAGCCCGAAAAGCGGATGCCGCGCAGCCAGCCGCCGGCGGGCGTTTCCGTCTCCGAGACCATGGGTGGCCGCTGTACTGGTTCACGCTGTACTGGTTGACGGTGGGCTGTTTGCCGCTGGGCCTGCGGGCGCTTGCCCGACTTGGACTGCGCCGGCTGGGGCTGGGACGGCGTCTGCTGAGGTCGCTTCGGCGCCATCACAACTCCTTTCGCTGGTCGGTCGTGTCTGTCAGTAAAAAATGGTACCAAGGGAAAGCTGTGGGCCCCCGACCAACCGAAATATCGGTGGTCGAGGGCCCGATGGTGCTATTGCTGCTGAGTGCCTGCTACGCGGTGAAGCGGGGGAACGCGGTGCGACCGGCGTAGACCGCGGCCTCGCCGAGTTCCTCTTCGATGCGCAGCAGCTGGTTGTACTTAGCGACGCGTTCGCTGCGGGCGGGGGCGCCGGTCTTGATCTGGCCGGCATCCGTTGCGACGGCGAGGTCGGCGATGAAGGTGTCCTCGGTCTCGCCGGAGCGGTGCGAGATGATCGCGGTGTAACCGGCGCGCTGGGCGAGGGAGACGGCATCCATTGTCTCGGTCAGGGTGCCGATCTGGTTGACCTTGACCAGAATGGAGTTCGCAGCCGAGAGGGAAAGGCCCTTGGCCAGGCGCACCGGGTTGGTCACGAACAGGTCGTCTCCGACGATCTGCACCTTGTCGCCGAGCGCAGCCGTGAGGTGGACGTAGCCGTCCCAATCGTCTTCTTCGAGCGGGTCTTCGAGCGAAACGAGCGGGTAGTCGGTGACGAGCTCAGCGTAGTAGGCGCTCATCTCTTCGGCCGAAAGCTTCTTGCCCTCGAAGTTGTAGCTGCCGTCCTTGAAGAATTCGCTCGCAGCGACGTCGAGGGCGAGGGCGATGTCCTTGCCGGGAACGTAACCGGCGTTTTCGATCGCTTCGACGATGAGGTCGAGCGCTGCCCGGTTGCTGGGCAGGTTGGGGGCGAAACCGCCCTCGTCGCCGAGGCCGGTGGAGAGGCCCTTGGACTGCAGCAGGGCCTTGAGCGAGTGGTAGGTCTCGACGCCCCAGCGCAGGGCCTCGCTGAACGACTCAGCACCGAGCGGAACGATCATGAATTCCTGGATGTCCACATCGTTGTCGGCGTGCGATCCACCGTTGATGATGTTCATGAGTGGCACCGGGAGGGTGTGCGCGTTCGGGCCGCCGAGGTAGCGGAACAACGGCAGTCCGGCCGAGCTCGCGGCGGCCTTGGCCACGGCGAGGCTGACGCCGAGGATGGCGTTGGCGCCGAGGCGCTCCTTGTTGTCGGTACCGTCGGCTTCGATCAGAACGAGGTCGACGATGCGCTGGTCGGTCGCGTCGATGTCTTCGACCGCGGGGCCGAGGTCGTCGATGACGGCTTCGACGGCCTTGAGCACGCCCTTGCCCTGGTAACGGGCCTTGTCGCCGTCGCGCAGCTCATAAGCCTCGAACACGCCGGTGGACGCTCCGGACGGCACCGCGGCACGGCTAACCGTTCCATCGCCCAGCAAAACCTCGACTTCGATGGTCGGGTTGCCTCGCGAGTCGAGAATTTCGCGTGCGTCTACTGCCTCAATTAGGGCCACAACTGTCTCCTGTTTTGTCGGGATTGACGCCTGGTCGGGCGCCGGGGTACTGGTCGGAATAAAGGTAGGGGTGTGCCGGACGCTTTTGATGAACTCAGCCCAGGCGAATTCAGTCTAACCAAACCCGTCGGCCGTTCGCCGAACCGCAGAGCTGCCTGGTCGGGCGCGCGTGGCCTAGTCAGGCGCCGAGCGGTTTGAAGTCGAGGTCGCCGGCCGTTTGAGTCTCGGCGGTCACGAACGCGAACCTTCCGTACCCGGCCTCGCCGGCCCGGTCGAGCAGCGCTTTGAGGTTCTTGGTGCGGCGTTCGAGGCGGACACGCAGGCCGTCGGCGACCAGGTCGCGCTTGAGAGCGACCAGTCGGGCCGGATCGGCCTCTTTGTCGTGCACGAGCACGACCGCCAGATCAGCGGATGCGGCATCCGCTTCAAGCAGGTCGACGATGCGTTCAAAGCCGATCGAGAATCCGCAGGCGGGCACGTCGGTGCCGAGAAACCGGCCGATCATGCCGTCATAGCGGCCGCCGCCGCCGAGGGAATAGCCGAGGGAGGGGTGCGAGATCTCGAAGATGGTGCCGGTGTAATAGCCCATGCCGCGCACCAAGGTGGGGTCGAAGACCAGGTCGACGCCGGGGAGGGCGGCGCGCAGGGCGGCGAGGTCGGCGAAGGCTTTCGGGTCGAGCCAAGCCGGCGCAGCGCCGTCGAACAAGCCGTCGCCCAGGGCCCAGCCGCCGGTGCCAAGCTCGGTGAGCAACGCGGCGAGGCCCGGCGCATCGATGCCGAGGGCACCGAGTTCGGCCGCAACACCGTCGACGCCGATCTTGTCGAGCTTGTCGATCACGATCAGCGCCCGCTCGGTCAGCGCGGCGGCGACGCCCCAGTGGGCGAGCAGGGCGCTGAGGATGCGGCGGTCGTTGATGCGAATGGAGCAGCCCTCGAGGCCGAGCCGATCGAGCGTCGCGGCCGTGGCGGTGATCAGTTCGATCTCGGCGAGCGCGCCGGCCTCACCGATGATGTCGATGTCGCACTGCATGAACTGGCGGTAGCGGCCCTTCTGCGGCCGTTCGGCGCGCCAGACCGGTGCGATCTGAATCGACCGGAACACGGTCGGCAAGCTCGCACGGTGAGTGGCGTAAAACCGGGCGAGCGGCACCGTCAGGTCGAACCGCAGGCCCAGGTCGGCCAGCGACAGAAGGTCATCCTGCTCGGCCGCCGCCGCAACATCCGCTGGGCTGAGCCCGCGCTTGAGCACCGCGAAGGCGAGTTTCTCGTTGTCGCCGCCGAGCCCGGAGTGCAGGCGGGCGGAGTCTTCCATGACCGGGGTTTCGATCTCGTCGAAGCCGTGCGCACGAAAACTCTCGCGAATAATGCCGAGCGAGCGTTCGCGGAGGGCCTTGTCGGCGGGGAGAAAATCGCGCATGCCGCGCGGCGGGGTCACTGCAATAGCCATGAGGTAATTCTCTCAGCATGCCGTGGACGCGATTCACCGCCCGCCCCTGAAAATGGCCGCGCCCTAGACTCGGGGGAACAAGTGGGGGTGTGAATGTCGGTCGCGACTTTTTCCGGCGGAGTGGACGTGGCGTCGAGCGGCGTCGCGGTGACCGGGGTCAGTCGGTCATTTGGCAGTGTGCTGGCCGTGGTGGATGCGTCGCTCGTCGTGCCGGCCGGGTCAGTGACGGCGTTGATCGGACCGAACGGCGCGGGCAAGACGACCCTGCTGCTCATGCTCGCCACGTTGCTCACACCGTCGACGGGCAGTATCCGCATCAACGGGCACGACCCGGTCACCGAACCGGAACGGGTGCGCGCCGTCACGGGCTGGATGCCGGACGCCCTGGGATCCTGGCCGAGCCTCTCCGCCCGTGCCGCCCTGCAGACCACCGGGCGCATGTACCGAATGACCCGCGAGCAGGCCGCCGCGCGCGCCGACGAACTGATCGCGCTGACCGACCTCGGTGATTTTGCCGATCGACCCTCGCGGGTACTGTCCCGCGGTCAGAAACAACGCCTGAGCCTGGCGCGGGCGCTCGTGCACTCCCCGGGCGTGCTGCTGCTCGACGAACCGGCGTCCGGTCTCGACCCGGCCGCGCGCGCGTCGTTGCGCCAGCTGTTGCGTCGCCTGGCCGGCGACGGCACCGCCATTTTGGTGTCGAGTCACGTCCTCGCCGAACTCGACGAGATGGCGGATGCCGCGGTGTACCTCGCCGCCGGACGCACGGCGAGCCCGGAGCAGGTGGCCGCGGCGGGCGCGAGTGCCAGATCCTGGCGCATCCGTTCCCTGGATGAGGTGGCGCTGGAACGTGCCCTCGCCACTCCCGGAGTGGTCGGCGCGCTCGTCACTGTGCGCGGCGTCGACCAGCTCGGCACTTTGGTGCAGGTGGAGAACGAGGCCTCGGCGGCGGCTCTGCTGCACAATCTGGTGCTGAGCGGGGTTCCGGTCTGCGATTTCGGACCGGCCGTCGGCAACCTCGAACACACCTTTCAGGACCTCACCCGGTCGACCGGTGGGGAGGCGACGAAATGACCCACTCACGGGTGTTCTTCTCCGGGCTCTGGCTCATCGTCACCCTCGAACTGCGTCAGCGCGTGCGCGGAGCCTCGTGGTACGTATTGCTCGGCGTCTTCATGCTGCTCGTCGGCGTGGTCACATTTCTGCTCTGGCTGGCGACCTCGGCCTGGCTGTCCGGCGGCGGCGGCGTGTTCTCCACCATCATCTTCTTCGTGCTGCTGCTTGGCACGCTGGTCTCTCCGGCGCTGTCGGGCAATGCCATCAACGGCGATCGGGATGCCGGCACCCTCGCCACGACGCAGGTCACGCTGATCAGCACCGGGCAACTCGTGCTCGGCAAGTTTCTTGCCGCCTGGATCACGGCCCTCGCCTTTCTCGCGGCGGCGCTGCCGTTTCTCATCTTCGCGGTCGTGCTCGGGGAAGTCTCCTTCGGCACCATCGCCGTGTCGGTGCTCGTGCTCGCGGCCGAGCTCGGCGTCATTGCGGCCGTCGGAGTCGGACTCTCCGGCATTCTGACCCGGCCGCTGTTTTCGATCGTGCTGACCTATCTGGTCGTCGCGGCACTCAGCCTCGGCACCCTCATCGCGTTCGCGCTGCTCGGTACCGCCACCCAACAGCAGGCGACGAATGTGAACTACTACGTGGTGTCGTCGACGTTCGACGAGGCCACCGGCGAGCAGTCGGACATCGTCTGTTCCACGGCCGAGACGACGACCCAAAACGTGCCGCGCTTCGACTACTTCTGGTGGATTCTCGCCGCGAACCCCTACGTGGTGGTCGCGGATGCCGCCCCCGGCAGCTTCAACGACGCCGGCTACCCGACCGACCTGTTCGGCCAGATCGCCGTCGGCGTGCGCAGCGCCCAGTCGCCGCCGGAGTTGTACACGGAGTTCAACGGCTGCGACGAGGCCGCCCAGAACAGCTTCAGCGACAGTGGCGCCTTTTCCGGTGAGGCCTTCGACCGGGGGCCGACCGCACAGCAGACCTACGACGGCGCGGTGCCGAGCTGGTTCATCGGCCTCGCCATGCACCTGCTGATCGGCGCGGGCGCCCTGCTCTGGGCGTGGCGCCGCACCCGCACCCCGGCAACGCATCTCCCCGCCGGCAGCCGCATCGCCTAACCCTCTGTTCTGATCCGCGTTAGGAGGGGAGGGCGATTATTCCAGCGTCGAAGGACTCGTCCAGCGGAGCGCCGGGCGCCTGGACTCCCTCGGCTCCGCGAATCTCGCCCTGCAGGTCGCGCACGGCGGCGCGCAGCGCGCGCTCGGCGTCAAGGCCCTGGGCCCGAGCGGATGCCACGATCGCCAGCAGCAGCGGGCCCAGATCGGCTTCGGATTCAATCGGAAGCGGGAAGCCGGCATCCGCTTCGATCAGGCCGATCTTTTCGGCCCGACCCAGCACCTTGTCGGCGAGGGCGAGGGCCGGCATGCCACCCGGTATTCCGTCGAGCACGCTGGTGCGGCCCGGCTTCTCCGCGGCTTTAAAACCGTCCCAGGCAGCCGAGACTTCCGCCGCGGTGTCGAGGGTGACATCGCCGAACACGTGCGGGTGTCGCCCGACCATTTTCTCGGTCAGGCGGGCAGCGACATCCTGAATGTCGAAGTTCTCCTCCGGCGTGTGCGCGGCCAGGTCGGCGTGGAACAGCACCTGGTAGAGCACATCGCCGAGTTCCTCGAGCAGGTCGTCGCGGCTGCCGTCCTCGATCGCCTCGATCAGTTCGTGCGTCTCTTCGACCAGGTGCCGCACCAGCGAGGCGTGGGTCTGGTCGGCGTCCCACGCGCAGCCGCCGGGCCCGCGCAGGCGCGCGACGGTGACGATCAGGGTGTCGAGAGGGCTGGGTTGCATCGTTGTCTGCCGAGCGGATGCCGCATCCCGGTCATTTTCGTCGGCCGGCGGAGTCGGTCGGGTAGCGTTGGCACCGGACACAGCGCCGGACACGGAGCCGGAGGAAAACACGGGGTTGGTCATGGTCGGCACTCCTGGATCGGTTCCATCGTTCCTCCATCGTAGGTGGGCCACCGATGATCGCTCAGGTACGTCGTGTATTCTGGTCGACGGTGAGCCGGGAAGTCTGGTCGGCACATGTATGTTCGCGCCCGAAAGACCAGAGGAATTTTAATGACCGAACCATCCAACCTGCCAGCTTCGAAGGCCACCCCGTCGACCGCCACCGTGCTTCGCCGCGGCAGCCACAACGAGTTTGTCCGCATCTCGCGCATTCTGCGGAAGGAAACCGTCGGAGGCGCCATTCTGCTCGCCGCGACCGTGGCCGCGCTGATCATGGCCAACTCCGGCTTCTCCGACGCCTATTACGCCTTTCGCGACTACAAGATCGGCTACGCCCCCTGGCACCTCGAGCTGAGCCTCGGCGCCTGGGCGGCCGACGGGTTTCTCGCCATCTTTTTCTTCCTCGCCGGACTCGAACTCAAACGCGAATTCGTCGCTGGTGACCTGCGGAGCGTGAGCCGGGCCATCGTGCCGGTGGCGGCCGCCGT
The DNA here is from genome assembly GCF_004403155.1 of Cryobacterium sp. Hh7. NCBI lineage: Bacteria > Bacillati > Actinomycetota > Actinomycetes > Micrococcales > Microbacteriaceae > Cryobacterium > Cryobacterium sp. Hh7. The sequence continues at coordinate 72,301 of NZ_SOHG01000048.1, forward strand.
CGGCGGAGTGATCATTCCCGCGCTCATCTATGTGCTGATCAACCTCGAAACCGGGGCTGAGACGCTGCGCGGCTGGGCGATTCCCACCGCGACCGACATCGCCTTCGCCCTCGCCGTGCTCGCCGTGATCGGGTCGAAGCTGCCGGCCGCGCTGCGCATCTTTCTGCTGACCCTCGCTGTCGTTGACGACCTGCTCGCCATCGCCATCATCGCTTTCTTCTACACGACGGACATGAATGTTCCGCTGCTGCTGCTCGCCATCGTGCCCCTCGCCCTGTTCTGGGTAATCACCCACCGGTTCTCCTACTTCTTCAAGAACAAGGCGTGGGCAGCCTGGGTCATTTTGCTGCCGCTCGGTTTCATCGTCTGGGCGCTCGTGCACGGTTCCGGCGTACACGCGACCGTCGCTGGCGTGCTCCTCGGTTTCGCGGTGCCGGTCTTGCGCAGCAAGCGCGGCGGCGGCCCCGACGCCGGGCCCGGTCTGGCCGAGGTGCTCGAGCACCGCATTCGCCCGCTGTCGAGCGGTTTCGCGATTCCGGTGTTCGCGTTCTTCTCCGCCGGCGTCACCCTCGGCGGCGCCGAGGGTCTGTACCAGGCCATCACCGACCCGGTAGCGGTCGGCATCGTCGTCGCTCTCGTGGTCGGTAAGCCGATCGGGGTGTTGCTGGCCACCTTCATCGTGACCAAGACCACCAAGGCGACCCTCGACCCCGACCTGGCCTGGATCGACGTCATCGGCGTGTCCCTGCTGGCCGGCGTCGGCTTCACCGTGTCCCTGCTGATCAGCGAGCTCGCCTTCGGCCAGGGCAGCCCGCACGACGATCACGCCAAGGTCGCCATCCTGGTCGGTTCGCTGCTCGCCGCCCTGCTGGCCACCGCGATCCTGCGCTCCCGCAACCGTCACTACGGTCGCATTGCCGAGAAGGAAGCCATCGACAGCGACAGCGACGGCATCCCGGATGTGTACCAGACGGAACAGTCGTCGAAGGGCTAGGCATCCGCTGACGAAGACAGCACCGTCGTTCCCGCAACGACGGTGCTGTCGGCGTTAACGGTTAGGTGGCGGACAGAACGGCCGGCGGGAAGATCGCGGTCAGCAGCGACTTGGTCCACTCGATCAGGGCGTTGTCATCCAGCGGCTCACCGTTCGGCCGTGGCATCGGCACGCTGAGCGCCCCAGTGGCCGACACGTAACGTGAGCCGGGATACATCCGCTGCAACCGGATTTGAATGGAGTCGGCCAGATCGGCCGGAGCAACCCGCAGGTTCGACCCCATGGCGACGACCTCGCTGAGGTTCGCCTGCTGGGCCTGCCAGCGCAGCCGCGACACGGCCACCAGGTTCTGAACCGGCACCGGCGGTTCGCCGTAACGGTCGGTGAGTTCCTCGACCACGAGGTCGATCTGATCGTCGCCCGCCGTCGGCGAGCTCGCGCTGGACAGCTTCTGGTACGCCTCGAGACGCAGCCGCTCGCTGTCGACGAAGTCGTGCGGAATGTGCGCGTCCACCGGCAGCTCGAGCCGCAGTTCGGTCTGCCCCTCGGCGACGTCGCCGCGGAACGTCGACACGGCCTCACCGATCATGCGCAGGTACAGGTCGAAGCCGACGCCCGCGATGTGCCCGGCCTGTTCGCCGCCGAGCAGGTTTCCGGCACCACGAATCTCCAGGTCCTTCAGGGCCACCTGCATACCGGCACCGAGTTCGTTGTTCGCCGCGATCGTGGCGAGCCGATCGTGCGCGGTCTCCGACAGCGGCTTATTCTCGTCGTAGAGGAAGTAGGCGTAGGCCCGCTCACGCCCACGACCGACCCGGCCGCGCAGCTGGTGCAGCTGGCTCAAGCCGAACTTGTCGGCCCGGTCGATGATGATCGTGTTCGCGTTATTGATGTCGAGGCCGGTTTCGATGATCGTGGTGCAGACCAGAATGTCGAACTTGCGCTCCCAGAAGTCGCCGACCACCTGCTCGAGCTGAGCCTCGGGCAGCTGCCCGTGCGCGATCGCGATGCGCGCCTCCGGCACCAGTTCGGCGAGCTCCGAGGCGATGCGGTTGATGCTCGTGACCCGGTTGTGCACGAAGAAGATCTGACCCTCGCGCAGCAGTTCCCGGCGGATGGCCGCAGCCACCTGCCGTTGCGAGTACGGTCCGACAAAGGTCAGGATGGGGTGCCGGTCCTCGGGCGGGGTGGCCAGGGTGGACATTTCGCGAATTCCGGTTACCGCCATCTCCAGCGACCGCGGAATGGGGGTCGCGCTCATCGCGAGAATATCCACGTTGGTCTTGAGCTTCTTCAAGGCGTCCTTGTGCTCGACACCAAAGCGCTGTTCCTCGTCGATAATGACCAGGCCGAGATCCTTGAAGATGATCGACGGCGACAGTAGCCGGTGCGTGCCGATGACGACGTCGACGGTGCCCTCGAGCATTCCGGCGATCGTCTCGCGCGACTCCTTGTCGGTCTGGAATCGGGACAGGGCGCGCAGGTGAATCGGGAACCCGGCGAAGCGCTCCTTGAACGTTTCCATGTGCTGGCTGACCAGCAGCGTGGTCGGAACCAGCATGGCCACCTGCTTGCCGTCCTGCACGGCCTTGAACGCGGCACGAATGGCCACCTCGGTTTTGCCGAAACCGACGTCGCCACTGAGCAGCCGGTCCATCGGAATCGGCCGTTCCATGTCGGCTTTGACCTCGTCGATCGTCGTCAGCTGGTCGGGGGTCTCCACGAATGGGAAGGCTTCTTCGAGCTCGCGCTGCCAGGGGGTGTCCGGCCCGAAGGCGTGACCCTTGCTCGCCATCCGCGCCGAATACAGCTTGACCAGCTCGACGGCAATGTCGCGCACCGTCTTGCGCGCCTTGGTCTTTGCGCTCGACCAGTCGCTGCCGCCCATCTTGCTCAGGGTCGGCGCCTCCCCGCCGACATACCGGGTGACCAGGTCGAGCTGGTCGGTCGGAACATACAGCCGGTCGCCGGCGTGGCCGCGTTTGGACGCCGCATATTCCAGCACCAGATATTCGCGGGTGGTCTTGACCGGGTTGCGCCCGCCGCTCGACACCTCGCGCTGGGTCAGTTCGAGAAAACGACCGATGCCGTGCGTCTGGTGCACGACGTGGTCACCGGCAACCAGCTGCAACGGGTCGACGACATTCTTGCGGCGGCTCGCGAGCTTCTTGATCTGCCTGGCCGAGTAGCCGACGGTGCGCCCGTAAAATTCGCTCTCGCTGATCAGGGTGAGTTTGCTGGTCGGCAGCTCAAAACCGTGATCGACGGAGGCCTTCAACAGGTAGGCGATACCGGCCTCCGGTTCCAGCGGCCACACGTCCACCACGCGCACCGGAAGTTCGCGCTCGGCCAAAACCTGCGCGGCCCGCTCGACCAGCCCAGCCCCCTGGGCGACGATACCGACGACCCAGCCGTCGTGCAGCCGGGAGGCGACATGACCCACTGCCCCGTCGACGCTGCCGGCGAAGGTGGGGACGGCATCCGCTTCGATGCGAATGGTGAGCAGTTCGTCCATTTCGAGGTGTTCGGGCAGAACCGCCTCGTCGGTCGGCGCCGCCTGGAACGTGCTCAGAGTCCACCAGTGGTGGCCGGACGCCGGTGCACCGGGAGCCGAATATTTGACGCTGTCGCGGAGGCGGCCGAGCGTGAGAAAGTCGCCGGATTCGAGGTCGATCGGCGCGTCGGCACCGGCCGTGGCAGCGCTCCAGGCGGCACCGAGAAACTCCCGGTTGGTCTCGGCGAGGCTGATCGCGCGGCTTGCGACCCGCTCCGGCGAGATCACGGCGACGGCAGCGTTGCTCGGCAGGTAGTGCGTGACCGGCACCAGCCGGTCGACCAGGGCGGGGGCGAGGCTTTCCATGCCCTCGACCGGGATGCCCTCGGCGATCTTGGCGAGCAGACCGGACAGGCTCGGAAATTCGTGCTGCATTTCCTGGGCGCGCTGCCGCACGGCCGGGCTGAGCAGCAGTTCCCGGCTCGGCGGCAGGCTGACGGATGCGACCGGTTCGGGCAAGGACCGTTGGTCGGCGACGCTGAACAGGCGAATCTGCTCGACCTCGTCGCCGAAGAATTCCACCCGGTAGGGGTGCGAGGCGACCGGCGGAAAGACGTCGAGAATACCGCCGCGCACGGCGAACTCGCCGCGCCGGGTGACCATGTCGACGCGGGCGTAGGCCACATTGACCAGCTGCAGCACGATCGCCGAGAGGTCGTGCCCGCGGGCTCCGACCGTCAGTTCGATCGGTTCGTAGTCGGTGAGGTTGTCGGCGACCGGCTGCAGGGCGGCTCGCACCGAGGCGACGACGATAAGCGGATGCCGCTCGCGCGCGTCCTGCTCCTGCCACTCGCGCATCCGCCGCAGGGCGTGCAGGCGCTTGCCGACGATCTCGGCGCTCGGGCTCAGGCGTTCGTGCGGGAGGGTTTCCCACGCTGGAAAGTCGATGATCTCCGCGCTCGTGGCGAAGCAGCCGAGGTTCTCGCGCAGCGCCTCGGACTCGCGGCCGGTCGCGGTGATGACGAACAGCGCCTGAGCATCATCGCGGCGCAGGTCAAGCAGCGCGGCGAGCAGCGGGGCACGCAGGCCCTCGGTCAGACTGAAATCAGCATCCCGGCTGGCATAGGCGAGGGCGTTGTCGAATGTGGAGGCGCGCGCGAGCGCTGCGATTAAGCCCTGAAGGATCACTGAACGAGTCTACCTACGCGGGCGAGTGGAACTTCTGTTGGGCCGCCACGACGCCGTCGGTGGCGATCAATTCGATCGCGTCGGCGGCATCCGCTATTAAGACGGGCAGAATGCTGCGCTCGGCGGCGGCGAAGTCGTGCAATACGAAGTCGGCCGCGTTCTGGCGGCCCGGCGGCCGGCCGATGCCCATGCGAATGCGAACGAACTCGTTGCTTCCGGTGGCCGCAATAATGTCGCGCAGGCCGTTGTGGCCGCCGTGACCGCCGCCAACCTTGATCTTGAGGGTGTCGAAGGGCAGGTCCAGGTCATCGTGCACGACGATGAGGCGGGAAATGGGCAGCGAGTAGAAGCGCAGCAGCGCGGCGACCGGGCTGCCGGAGACGTTCATAAACGTGGTGGGCTTGGCCAGCACCAGCTTGGGTGCGCCGGGAGCCAGTCGCCCCTCGGCGACCAGGGCTGCGGTTTTGTGACGCTTGAAATTCGCGGGCAGACGATTGGCTAGTTGCCCTGTGACCATCTGCCCGACGTTGTGGCGGTTACCGGCGTAGTCGGGCCCGGGGTTACCGAGCCCGACTACGAGCCACAGGTTCGTATCCAGGGGAATCCTCCGCCTAAGTGTTGGAAAACCCCGCGAGAACCGAGTGAAGATAATTGTTACGCGGCGGGCGGCGTGGCGGCCGGGGTGCCAGCAGTGATGACCTCGGTCTCCTCGGACTCGTCCTCGCCACGCGGCGTGTGGACGTAGATGACCAGGGTCTCGGGGTCGGACACGAGCACGGCGCTGGCGGGCAGCGTGACGTCCTTGGCGTGCAGCTGCGCGCCGTCTTCGAGGCCCTCGATCGACAACTGGAGGTTCTCGGGGATGTCGGTGGCTTCAACCTCGAGCAGGAGCGACTTGGTGTCGAAGTCGGCCATGGTGCCGGGGAACGATTCGCCGGTGGTGTGGACGGGGACCTCAACCTGGACCTTTTCACCCTTGCGTACGACGATGAGGTCAATGTGCTCAATGATGGCCTTGACCGGGTCCTTCTGCACGTCCTTGACCAGCACAAGCTGCTTCTCGCCGGCGAGATCGAGCTCAAGAATCATGTTCTTGCGACGCAGCAGCAGACCGATGCGGTGCGAAGGCAGCGACACGTGCACCGGCTCGGTGCCGTGGCCGTAGATGACGGCCGGGATCAGGCCGAGCACGCGCAGCTTGCGGGCCGCACCCTTGCCAAAGTTTTCGCGCAGTTCAGCGACGACGGCATTTACTTCTTTTTTAGCCATGGTGTTACTCCTAGCGGGCATAAGACCCAGATCGTGGTCTTCGGGCCGAAGCCCGAAGATGGGGGTACTGATTCAACTCGAACGCATGTCAGCGTGAGGAAAAGCCCAAGGTCTCGTCCGCCGCGTCGATCACGGATGCCGTCAGCCCGGTTGCCCGGGTGACGATATCCCTCGCCGAAGTTCGAATCACAAGCTTACACAGTTTGGGCCGCTCCCGCAGTCCGGGCGTGTCGCCCGCTGTAGCCGTGCCGCCCCAGCCGTTAGGGTCGGAGCATGCCCTCCAGCCTGCACAACCGCGTCGTCGATGCGGTTGGCACCCCCATCGTGGACGGCCGGATGCCGGCCGGGACGGTCATGCTCGCCGATCACATCGCCCTCGACCAGGGCGTCAGCCGATCGGTTGTGCGCGAGGCCGTGCGCGTGCTCGCCGCGATGGGATTGGTCGAATCGATCAAACGGGTCGGCATCCGCGTGCGTCCGCAATCGGGGTGGAATGCCTTCGATCCGACGCTTATTCGGTGGCGATTGGCCGGGCCGGAGCGTGGCGCACAGTTGCGCTCACTGACCGAGCTGCGAGCATCCGTTGAGCCGATGGCGGCCGAGCTGGCTGCCGCACACTGCCCGCAGGCGATGTCGGGCGAGCTAATGACCGTGGCGGCGCAGATGCGCACGGTGGGGCGCGCCGGCGACCTGGAGCGATTTCTGACCCTGGACATCCATTTTCACCGGCTGGTCCTGCACGGCTCCGGCAATGAAATGTTTGCCAAGCTCGACGAGGTGATCGCCGCCGTGCTGTCGGGGCGCACCGGCCTCGGCCTGATGCCCGAGAAGCCGCACGAGACCGCGCTGCAGTGGCACGTGGACGTGGCCGATGCCGTGCAGGGCGGGCACCCCGTGCAGGCCCGGGAGTCGATGGAGCTCATTATGCGGCGCACCATCGCTGAGGTGGAAGACTCCTGGGCCGATACCCCGCGGCTGTTCTTCTCAGCCGCGGAATAGTTGGGTCAGAACAGGCTGGCGACGAGGTAAATCGCCAGGGCAATGGTGAAGCCGACCACACCAACCAGGGCCTGACCGACGGTCCAGGTCTTCAGAGTAGTCTTGGTGTCCATCTCGAAGAACCGGCTGATCAGCCAGAATCCCGAGTCGTTCACGTGGCCGGCGAAAACCGACCCGGCAGCCAGTGCCAGCACGATCGCGGCCAGCTCGACCGGGTTATAGGTCGAATTGCTCATGACGACCGGCTGCAGCAGGGCGGCGGAGGTGGTCAGCGCAACGGTGGCCGATCCCTGCGCGATCCGCACCACGGCGGCGATAACGAAACCGGCGACGATCACCGGCAGCCCAATGCTGTCGAGCGATTCGGCGATGGCAGTGCCGATACCACTGGCCTGCAACACCCCACCGAACATTCCACCAGCACCCGTGATCAAAATGACGGCGGCAACCGGGCCGAGCGCGCTGTCCACGACGGCCTCGATCAGACCCGACGACTTGCGCTTCTTCCAGCCGAGCAAGATCATGCCGAGGAGAACGGTGATGAGCAGGGCGACTGGGGTCTCGCCGAAGGCGCGCAGTACCTGCACCCAGGCGTCATCGAGCGACACCAGGCCGGCTGTCGCTGCCATGTTCAATCCGGTATTGAGAAAGATCAGGCCGATCGGCAGCAACAACAGGGACAGAACGGTGCCGACCTTGGGGGCCGACTCGAATTCCTTGAAGTTGTCGGTCTTGCTGCTGAGAATAGACGGCACGGGAATGTTGTACTTGCGGCCAACGTACCCGCCGAACAAGCGCCCAACGACGAACCAGGTGGGCAGCGCCACGACCAGGCCGAAGATCAGCACCAGGCCGACATCGGCGCCGAGCAGGCCGGTCGCCGCGACGGGCCCCGGGTGCGGCGGAACGAAAATGTGCATGACCGAGAATGCTACGGCCGAGGGGAAGCCGTAGGCGAGGAACGACCCGCCCAAGCGACGGGCGACCGCGAAGATGATCGGTAGCATGACGACCAGGCCGGCATCGAAGAAGATCGGGAAGCCCAGCATCAGGGATGCTACACCGAGGGCCAACGGCGCGCGTTTCTCGCCGAATCTCTTGATCAGGGCATCCGTCAGCACCTGCGCGCCGCCGCTGGTTTCGAGCATGCGGCCGAGCATCGCACCGAGACCGACGAGCAGGGCGACGCCGGCGAGTGTTCCGCCGAATCCATTGAGCAGGGTCGACACCAGCCGATCGGTCGGAATTCCGGTGGCGACGGCTGTCAGGAGGCTCACGATAATCAGGGAGAGGAAGGCGTGCACCTTGAACTTCATAATCAGTACGAGGAGCAGCGCAATGGAGCCGGCAGCAACGCCGAGCAGCGCGGGGGTGGACAATACCCAGTTCATGTCAAGTTCGGTCATCAGTGAGCGAGTTCTTCCTGGTTCATTTTTGTAATCATGTTCTGTACGAGTTCGACGATATTGTCGGGAGTTCTGGTGAGTTCGATCCGCATTCCGGCCTCGTCAGCCGCGAGCGGTTCGAGGGCGGCGAACTGCGAATCGAGCAACGTGGCCGGCATATATTCGTGATTGCGATGCGTCAGCCGTTCGGCGATCAGTGCCTGATCGCCGTAGAGCTCGACGAAGACCAGGGACGGTACGAGGTCACGCATCAGGTCGCGGTAGCTGCGCTTGAGCGCCGAACACGCCACGGTGAGCGCTTCACCGCCCTCGAGGGCCGCCGCCATGGTCTGGGCGATGTGGGTCAGCCACGGCAAGCGGTCCTCGTCGGTCAGCGGATGCCCCGACGCCATTTTCGCGCGGGCTGCAGCACTGTGCAGGTCGTCGCCGTCTGCAAAGCGGATGCCGAGGGCATCGGCGATACCGCGGCCGACGGTGGATTTGCCGCACCCCTGCACACCCATGACGACGATGGGCAGCCCGGGGGTGGTCTGGCTGGTATCTGCGCTGTTCGTCTTTGACATTGTGCTCCGCATGCTCGGCCGTTGCTTCATTACATCGGATTAATTCGCGGTTTCATCGCAATAAATCTGATTTCAATCACCAACGCTAACACCACACTGTTCCCGATCAAATTCAGCTTCCAGGCCAGACATGGCGCTCAGGCCCGTGCACTAAAGTTGAAGATGGCCTGTTCAATACAGTCCCAAAGGAGAAAACGTGTCAGAGTCCCGTGCAGCGCAGGCAAATATTGGTGTCGTCGGACTGGCGGTGATGGGCTCGAACCTCGCCCGTAACCTCGCCGGCCGCGAGGGAAACACGGTCGCCGTGTACAACCGCTCCCCTGAGCGAACCCGCCTACTCACGACCGAACACCCGGAAGCGAACTTCGTCGCCTCCGAGAACATCGCCGACTTCGTCGCCTCGCTCACCAAGCCGCGCACCGCAATCATCATGGTGCAGGCCGGTAAGGGAACCGACGCCGTCATTACTCAGCTCTCCGAGCTGTTCGAACCCGGCGACATCATCGTCGACGGCGGCAACGCCGAATTCACCGACACCATCCGTCGCGAGAAGGAGCAGAGCGCCAAGGGCATCAACTTCGTCGGCGCCGGCATCTCCGGTGGCGAAGAGGGCGCTCTCAACGGCCCGAGCATCATGCCCGGCGGTTCCGTCGAGGCGTACAAAACCCTCGGCCCGATCCTCGAATCCATTGCCGCCGTCGTCGACGGTGTGCCCTGCGTCACCCACATCGGCACCGACGGTGCCGGTCACTTCGTCAAGATGATCCACAACGGCATCGAATATGCCGACATGCAGCTCATCGCCGAGGCCTACGACCTGCTCCGCAAGGTCGGCGGGCACTCCCCCGAAGCCATCGCCGACGTCTTCACCGACTGGAACGACGGGGAGCTCAACAGCTACCTCATCGAAATCACCGCCGAGATTCTGCGTCAGGTCGACGCCAAGACCGGAGCCCCGTTCATCGACGTCGTTCTCGACGAGGCCGGCTCGAAGGGAACCGGCGTCTGGACCGTGCAGAACTCGCTCGACCTCGGCGTTCCCGTCGGCGGAATCGCCGAAGCCGTCTTCGCTCGCGCCGTGTCCAGCCACCCGGAACAGCGCGGCCCCGTGCGCGCCACCCTCACGGCTCGCCCCGAGATCGCCGTGGTCGGTCACACCTTCCAGGAAGACGTGCGCCAGGCGCTCTACGCCTCGAAGATTGTTGCCTACGCGCAGGGTTTCGATGCGATCATCGCCGGAGCCAAGAAGTACGGCTGGAACATCGACAAGGGCGCCATCGCCACCATCTGGCGCGGCGGTTGCATCATTCGGGCCCAGTTCCTCAACCGCATCGTGGATGCCTACAACAACGACCCGTCGATCCCGAGCCTGCTCGTCGACCCGTACTTCGCCGAGGCCATTGCCTCCGGTGAAGCCGCGTGGCGCCGCGTCGTCTCGACCGCCGCACTGTCGGGCATCCCGGTTCCCGGTTTTGGTTCGAGCCTGAGCTACTTCGACTCGCTCGCGAGCGAACGCCTTCCGGCCGCGCTCGTGCAGGGACAGCGCGACTTCTTCGGCGCGCACACCTACCACCGCGTCGACATGCCCGGCACCTTCCACACGCTGTGGTCGGGCGACCGCAGCGAGATCGCCACGGAAGCGTCGACTCACTAGGCCCGCAGTTCTGCCGGCCGGCAGCATCCACTTATATAACGGATGCTGCCGGCCGTTTTGTCTACCCGGGTCGCTTCACACCCACGTCTGGAATACTTGGACTCCCCATGACTGACAACCACCCCGAGCTCTCCGGCTACGAGCCGAACGACAACTACCGTCCGCTGCGCGGCAAGCACTTCACCGCAATTTTGCGGGTCGCTGTCGTGCTCGGGCTCATTGCCCTGGTGGTGCCGGGCGTGCTCACGACTATGCGGGTCGCCTCCGACACCGCTGCCAACGCCTGCGTGGCCGCGGTGGCCCAGTACTATCCCTTCGCCGTCGACTTCGACGCCCGCTTCGACCTGACCGGACCCGGCGGATTCGGCTGGCAGTGCTACGCGATCGACCAGAACGAGCGCGACACCTTCGTCACGCCGCTCGGCATCATCCCCGCCGCGCCGCGCCAGCTGGCCCCCGCCACCCGCACCTAGCGCGCCTCGAGACCCAGCTGGCGGCCTCCGCTCTTCGCCGAGCCGTGAGTTTCGTCCCGCGGGCACCACCGAACCGTGAGTTTCGGCCCGAAAATCGCCAAAAATACCCTCAAACTCACGGCTCGACGGTTGAAACTCACGGCTCGATGTGGTGGCCGCAACGAGAAGCCAGCTTCGACCCCACGCATAGGCCAATGCATGCGGTGGGCGGGCGACAACGCGAGAAAAGCCGCGAAACGGGGCGGGCAGCATCCGTTGTTGGCGCACTTAACGCCGTCAACAGAACGGGAGGCAATGGCCGCAGCCACCGCCTCCCGAGATCAGCCCGTCAGGCGCGTGAAACCTACGCGGCACCGTCGAACATCGAGGTGACCGAACCCTCGTCGAAGACCTCATGGATCGCGCGCGCGAGCAGCGGAGCGATCGGCAGCACGGTCAGGGTGGGGAAGCGCTTCTCCGGCGGGATCGGCAGCGTGTCGGTCACGACGACGGCGCTGATGGCCGGGTTCTGCAGCATGTCGACGGCCGGGTCGCTGAACACGGCGTGGGTCGCGGCGACGACAACGCCGATGGCGCCGGCCTCACGGAGGGCCTCCGCCGCCAGGGCGATGGTGCGTCCGGTGTCGATCATGTCGTCAACGAGCAGGCAGACGCGGCCGCTGACCTGGCCGACGATCTCGTGCACGGAGACGCGGTTCGGGACGAGCGGGTCGCGACGCTTGTGGATGATGGCCAGCGGCACACCGAGGCGGTCGCTCCAGATGTCAGCGACGCGCACGCGACCCATGTCGGGCGAGACTACGGTGAGCGTGGCCGGGTCGAGCTTCTCGCGGAAGTGCTCAAGCAGCACCGGCATCGCGAACAGGTGGTCGACGGGGCCGTCGAAGAAGCCCTGAATCTGGGCCGCGTGCAGGTCGATCGACATGATGCGGTCGGCGCCGGCAACCTTGAACAGGTCGGCGACGAGGCGGGCCGAGATCGGCTCGCGACCGCGGCCCTTTTTGTCCTGGCGGGCATAGGGGTAGAACGGCGCGACCACCGTGATGCGCTTGGCTGAGGCACGCTTGAGCGCGTCGACCATGATGAGCTGTTCCATCAGCCATTCGTTGATCGGCGCGGTGTGCGACTGGATGACGAAGGCATCCGAGCCGCGCACGCTCTCGTCGAACCGGGCGTACAGTTCGCCGTTGGCGAAAGTACGTGCGTCGGTGTGGAGCAGCTCAGAACCAAGCTCCGTGGCGATATCGAGAGCGAGCTGCGGGTGTGCTCGCCCCGAAACCAGTACTAGTCGTTTGTCGCCGCTGGTCTTGATTTCCGACACTTATTCTCCAGTCTCTGTGGTGCTGCTCGCTGCGGCTGCTGTCGCCGCAGCTGTGCCGGCCCGGTTGGTCTCGACCCAGCCGTCCATATTGCGTTGCGGGGCCACGTTAATGGCCAAAGCGCCGGCCGGAACGTTTTTGCGAACGACCGTGCCAGCCCCCGTATACGCCCCGTCTCCAATTGTAATCGGGGCGACGAACACGTTGTGCGACCCAGTACGCACGTGCGACCCGATCGCCGAGTGGTGTTTGGCCACTCCGTCATAGTTGGCGAATATTGTTCCGGCGCCGATATTGGATTCGACCCCGACCGTGGCATCGCCAACGTAGCTCAGGTGCGGCACCTTGCTGCCCGCGCCGATCTGGGCGTTTTTGGTCTCGACGAAGGCACCGATCTTGCCATCGGCGCCGAGCACTGTGTTCGGGCGCAGATATGAGAACGGGCCGACGGATGCCCCGGCCTCGATCACCGCGAGGGTCGCGTCTGTACGGTTGACGCGCGCGCCTTCGCCGATTTCGCAGTCGCGCAAGGTCGTGTCCGGGCCCACGATGGCGCCGGTGGCCACGACGGTGGCTCCCTCAATTTGGGTGCCCGGCAGCAGAGTGACGTCGGCTGCGAGCACGGCCTTCAGGTCGATCCAGGTCGTGGCCGGGTCTTGCACGGTCACGCCGGCCAGCTGCCAGCCGCGCACGATCAGGGCGTTGAGCTTCTGCGCGGTGTCGCCGAGCTGGGCGCGGTCGTTGATGCCGGCGACGATCCAGGCATCGGCGACGGGAACGGCGCTCACCTCGGAGCCGGCCCGGCGCAGCAGTTCGATCACATCGGTGAGGTATTTCTCACCCTGCGCGTTCGCGGTGGTGAGCTGCGCGAGCTGTTTGCGCAGCTCGGCCAGGCCAAACAGGTAGACACCGGCGTTGATCTCGGTGACGGCCAATTCGGCATCCGTCGCATCTTTTTGCTCGACGATGCGGTCGAAAACACCCTCGACCGAGCGGATGATGCGGCCGTAGCCGGTCGCATCGTCGGGGTAGGCGGAGAGTACGGTGCCGGCGGCGGCACCGGTACGGTGCGAGGCGATGAAGGAGGCGAGCGTGGAAGCATTCAGCAGCGGCACGTCACCGTTAATGACGAGCACGTCACCGTCCCAGCCGGCAGGAAGCGCGGCGACGGCCTGCTCGACGGCACGACCGGTGCCGGGAATCTCGTCCTGGTCGATGATGGTGCTCTCCGGCAGGTCCTGCGCGACGACAGCGGCGAGCAGGTCGCGCTCGTGCCGCACGACGGTGATGACGTGGGCGGCGTCCAGTGCGCGCGCGGTCGCGAGAACGTGGCTGACGATGGGCACCCCGGCGAGCGGATGCAGCAGCTTCGGCAGGCTGGACTTCATGCGGGTGCCCTGGCCGGCGGCCAAAACGATGATGGCGAGGCGGGCGTCTGTCACAGGATTCCTAACGCATTTGGTGAAGAAAGTGAGGGCTCCGCCACCAGGATTCGAACCTGGACCGAACAACTCCAAAGGTTGCCGTGCTGCCGTTACACTATGGCGGACCATGCTGACCGGAGCCAGCAACCTGTCAAGTCTGCCAGATTCCAGCGGCCCTCGACGCCGATGACCAGGCCTGTGAGGCGTCTAGGCGAAGAAACTCCCCGGTAAGCGGGATAATGGAGCAATGCCTGGCCATGATGAAGTCGATCGAATCGTTGATTCGTGGCTGCGTGAACGGCCCGATCTCGACTTCGCGCCGCTGCAGGTGCTCAGCCGCGTCGCCCGGCTGTCCAAGCATCTCGACCGTGCCCGCCGCACCGCATTCTCCCGTTCGGAGCTCGCGTCCTGGGAATTCGACGTGCTGTCGGCCCTGCGCCGGGCCGGCAGTCCCTTTGAGCTCAGCCCGAAGGCCCTGCTGCAGCAGACCCTGGTCTCAAGCGGCACCATGACGAACCGCATCGACGGGCTCGTCGACCGCGGGCTGGTGAAGCGCCGCTCCGCACCGAACGACGGTCGCGGAATCCTGGTGGGCATGACGCCCGCCGGCCTCAGCCGAGTGGATGCCGCGATCACCCGGCTGGTCGAAGCCGAGGCTGCTCTGCTCGCGACCCTCTCGGTGAGCGACCAGGAGCGCCTGGCCGGCCTGCTGCGCAAGTTGAGCCTCGACTTCGACTGAGCCCCACGAGAACTAGCGGCGGAGCGCCTTGCGGGCGAGGTAGTTGCCGAAGAACTGCACGAACTGCACCAGCACGATGATCAGCAGCACGGCCGCCCAGGTCACGATCGGGTTGAACTGGCGGTAGCCGTACTGCAGGGCGAAGTTGCCCAGGCCGCCGCCGCCGACGTAGCCGGCGACCGCCGACATGTCCACGAGCGCCACGAAAATGAAGGTATAGCCGAGAATCAGCGGTCCGAGCGCTTCGGGCAGCAACACCGTGAAGATGATGCGAATCGGCCCGGCACCGACGCTGCGCGCCGCGTCGATCACACCGGGCGTCACGGTGAGCAGGTTCTGCTCGACGATGCGCGCCATGGCGAAGGAGGCTGCGAGAGCGATCGTGAAGATGATGGCGTTATTGCCGATGCCGCTGCCGGTGACGGCCCGGGCGAGCGGTTGCGCCGCCGCGAGAAAGATGATGAACGGAATCGGGCGAATGAAGTTCACCAGCAGGTTGAGCACGAAGAATAACGGTTTGTTCTCGAGGATGCTGCCGGCCCGCGTGAGGTAGAGCGCGAGTCCCACCAGCAGCCCACCGAGGCCACCGAAGAAGAGGGTGAGCGCGACGATGTAGAGCGTCTCGTAGGTGGCCGTCCAGAGTTCGGGCAGCAGATTGATCAGGGCATCCATCAGCGTACCTCCGTGACGGTCGTAAGCGTTCGAATATGGGCGAGTACCTGGTCGACGACCGGGTCAGCGCCGGTGAGGGCGAGGGTGAGGTGCCCGAACGGGCGTCCCTGAATCTCGTTGATGCCGCCGTAGACGACCTCGAAGGCGATGCCGGCCCTGGCCAGTTCACCGAAGACGGCGCCCTGGTCGACCGCGCTGTCGCGAAAGGCCAGCGTGACGATGCGGCCGGCGTGACGTTCGCGCAGCACGGCGAGTTCGGCCGGAGATGGCACCCCCTTGACCACGGTCGAGACGAACCGAGCGGATGCCGCGGCTTGCGGGTTCGAGAACACATCAAAGACGGGTCCGCGTTCAATGACCCGGCCCTGGTCCATCACGGCGACCTTGGTCGCGATGGTCTGGATGACATCCATTTCGTGGGTGATCACGATGATGGTGACCCCGAATTCCGCATTCACTCGCTTCAGCAGAGCGAGGACTTCGTGGGTGGTTTCCGGGTCGAGGGCGCTCGTTGCCTCGTCGGCGAGCAGGATGCTCGGCTGGGTGGCGAGGGCACGGGCAATACCGACCCGCTGCTTCTGGCCACCGGAGAGCTGGTCGGGAAAGGACCCGGCCTTGTCGCTGAGGCCGACGAAGTCGAGCAGCTCGGCCACGCGTGCGGCGCGCTTCTCCTTGGGATATCCGGCGACTTCGAGCGGGTAGGCCACGTTGCGGGCCACCGTGCGGGAGCCGAGCAGGTTGAACTGCTGAAAGATCATGCCGATGCCGAGGCGCACCTGGCGCAGCTCGCGCTCTCGCAGCGCGGCGATGTTCTGCCCGTTGACCCAGATCTCACCGGAAGTCGAACGCTCGAGAGCATTGATCAGACGCACCAGGGTGCTCTTGCCGGCACCGGAATAGCCGATAATGCCGTAAATATCGCCGGCTTCAACGTCGAGGCTGACATCGGCGATCGCCGTGACGCTCGCGCCGTCTTTGGACGTGGGCGGGTAGATCTTGCCCACATTGCGCAGACTGACTACAGCCATCCGTTTGCCTCGCTCATTTCATGCTCCGTGATACCCGACACAACAGCGCAGTCCAGGGCGCCTGCTCCCCCGGACTGCGCTGATGAAGCGGATGCTTACTTGGCGGCCTTGATATCGGCCTGTACCGTCGCGAGCGACTTGGCCAGGTCGGAGGCGGGGGTGGTCACCATTTCGGCGGTGTCGCCCGAGACGGCCAGCACGCCGTCCTGCACGTCCTGGGTGTTCTGGTAGATCTCGACGAGCTGCTGGAAGGTCGCGTTGTCCTTGTCTTCGTCCCGCGAGACGAAGATATTGACGTAGGGCAGCGCCTGCGGGTCGGTCGCGTCATCGGTGGCGATGGCGTCCTCGAACTTGAGTCCGCCCTTCTCGGCGAAGTCGTTGTTGATGACCGCGGCGGCGACGTCGGGCAGCGACGCGACGGTGAGCGAGGCGTCGAGGGCCGTGACCTTGACCTTGGAGGCCTCCTCGTCGATGTCGGACAGGCTCGAGAAGATGGATCCGCCGTCTTTCAGAACGATGAGACCGTTGGACTGCAGAATGACGAGCGCGCGTGCCTGATTGCTGTCGTCGTCGGGCACGGCGATGGTGTCGCCCTTCACGATGTCATCGACGTTGCTGTACTCCGTGGAGTACAGGCCCAGCGGGTAGATGGCCGTGGCGCCGATCGGAGCCAGATTGTCGCCGCTCGCCTCGTTGTATTCGGCGAGGTAGACGATGTGCTGGAACTGGTTGAGGTCGACCTCTCCGGCGGCGAGGGCCGGGTTCACCTGCGGGTACTGCGCGAAGTCGACGATCTCGATCTCAATGCCCTCGGCCGCTGCAGCCTCGGTGTAGATCTCCCAGTACGGGTCGCTCGCTCCGACGACGCCGATCTTGATGGCATCACCGTCGGTACCGGTGGCCGGTCCTTCGGAGGCTCCGGCACAGCCGGCCAGCAGGGCGACGAGCGGTACGAGGGCGAGACCAGCGAGCAGGCTCTTCTTGTTCACGATTTTCTTCACGGTAATTCCTTCAGGCGCTGTGGGTTCGGTTTCGTATGGCAGGGCGCAGCACAGTGCATTTCGTCACGGTTCGACGAGACGCACTGACAGCTCGCGGGCACACAACAACGACCGGTCAAACCAGAAGGCTGCGCCCACGAGGAGCTGTGTACCGCGGCTGCGCAGGCACCCCTTAACGATACGTGCCGAAGCTGCGACGCGTGGCCTGCACCGACACACTGCGTCACAGCTTCTGCGAAACTAGCCCTCGATCAGCTCAGTAAGTTCGACCCAGCGGGTTTCCAGCGTGGCGATGGTCTCTTCGAGTTCGGTCAGCTTCACGCCGAGTTCGCCGAGACCGGCAAAATCGGACTGGTCGTGGGCGGCGAGCTTCTCGTGCTTCTGCGCAATACGCTCCTGCAACTTGACCACTTTGCGGTCGATGGAGCCGAGCTCCTTCTGGGCGTTGCGCAGTTCAGCGCCGCCCAGGCTGGGGATCTTTTTGGTCTTGCCAGCGGCATCCGTTGGAGAACCGGCTGCCGGGCCGGCGACCGCCCTGCGGCGTACCTCGAGGTACTGGTCGACGCCGCCAGGCAGGTGGCGAAAGCCGCCGTCCATGACCGCGTACTGGTTGTCGGTGACGCGCTCGATCAGGTACCGGTCGTGCGACACGACGAGCAGGGTACCGGGAAAGGAGTCGAGCAGGTCTTCCATGGCGGCGAGCATGTCGGTGTCGAGGTCGTTGGTGGGCTCGTCGAGGATGAGCACGTTCGGCTCACTCAGCACGATGAGCAGCAGTTGCAGACGGCGCTTCTGGCCACCGGAGAGGTCCTTGACCTGGGTGGTGAGCTGTGCGCTCAAGAAGCCCATGCGTTCGAGCATCTGGCCGGGCGTGATCTCTTTGCCGCCGGCCATGTAGCTGGTTTTCTGGCGGCCGATGACGTCGCTGACCCGGTCGTTGCGAATCTCGTCGAGTTCGAACAGCTGCTGGGTGAGCACGGCCACCTTGATGGTCTTGCCGCGCTTGACCGTTCCCGTCGTCGGCTGCAGGGTGCCGGCGACGAGGTTCAGCAGGGTGGACTTGCCTGCGCCGTTGACGCCCATAATGCCGGTGCGCTCCCCCGGCGCGATGCGCCAGGTGATGTCGTTCAGCACGGTCTTGTCGCCGAATTTCACGCCGATGTCGATGAGGTCGACGACGTCCTTGCCGAGGCGCTGCATCGCCATCGACTGCATCGTGACGGTGTCGCGGGGCGGCGGCTCATTCTCGATCAGCACGTTGGCGGCATCGATGCGGAACTTGGGTTTGGCGGTGCGGGCCGGGGCGCCGCGGCGCAGCCAGGCCAGTTCTTTCTTCATGAGGTTCTGGCGCTTGGATTCAACGACGGAACTCATGCGGTCGCGCTCGACGCGCTGCAGAATGTAGGCGGCGTAGCCACCCTCGAACGGCTCGATCAGGCGGTCGTGCACCTCCCAGGTGATATTGCAGACCTCGTCGAGGAACCACCGGTCGTGGGTGACGACCACGAGTCCGCCCGACTGGGCTGCCCAGCGGGTCTTGAGGTGACCGGCGAGCCAGGAAATGCCTTCCACGTCGAGGTGGTTGGTGGGCTCATCGAGGAAGATGCAGTCGTAATCGCCGATGAGCACGGCGGCGAGGGCAACGCGGCGGCGCTGGCCACCGGAGAGGTCGTCGACGAGGGCGTCCCAGGGGATGTCGCGCACGAGACCACCGATGACGTCGCGCACCTTGGCGTCGCCAGCCCAGACGTGTTCTTCGATGCCGCCGACGATGGTGTGGCCGACGGTCTGGCCGCTGGCGAGGTCGTCGGACTGGTCGAGCATGCCGATCGTGACGCCGCGGCGACGGGTGACCCGGCCTTCGTCGGGTTCCATGCGGCCGGCGAGCAGACGCATCAGGGTGGACTTGCCGTCGCCGTTCTTGCCGACGACGCCGATGCGGTCTCCTTCGTTGAGGCCGGCGGTGACGCTGTCGAAGATGACGCGGGTGGGAAATTCGAGGTGCAGGGACTCAGCCCCGAGAAGATGTGCCATAGCCTCCAAGTTTACGGCACGCCGGGGCGTACGATTCCGGGCTAGTCGTTGATCAGGCGGGCGCCGTGCACCGGGCCGGTGGCGCGCACGACGCGCAGGCGGGAGGCGGAGAGCGCGACCTGCAATTCGAGCGCGCTGTCGGCATCCGCTACTAAAAAGGCCACGGTCGGGCCGGAGCCGGAGAGGATACCGGCGAGGGCTCCGTTTTCTTCACCGAGCTGCAGCACCTTGCCGAGACCGGGCGCGAGGTGCAGAGCGGGGGCCTGCAGGTCGTTGTGCAGCACGTCGGCGAGCATGTGCGGGTCGCCGGCCCGCAACGCCTGCAGCACGTTTGCGTCGACGGAGGGCTGGTGCTGGGCCGGAAAAATATCCTGGGCATGGCGGTCGCGGTGCCGATCGAGTTCCTGATAAACACCGGGTGTCGACATACCGAAGTCGGCGAGGGCGAGCACCCATTGAAATTTGCCCTTGGCCAGAGCCGGGCTGAGCTGGTCGCCGCGGCCGGTGCCGATCGCGGTGCCACCGGTGAAGGAGAACGGCACGTCGGCGCCGAGCTTGGCGGCGATCCCGAGCAACTCGTCCTTGGTGGCGTTGGTGCCCCAGAGCGCGTCGCAGGCCAGAAGGGTGGCTGCGGCGTCGGCGGAGCCGCCGCCCATTCCGCCGGCAATGGGTACGTTCTTTTCGATCTCGAGGTGCACGCCGCCGCGATAGCCCGCCTTGCGGGCCAGGGCCCGAGCGGCCTTGATGGCGAGGTTGGTGCCGCCGGTCGCGAGGCCGGAGGTGTCGATGCTGCCGCTGAATTCGACCGAGAAGTCGGTAGCGGGCGTGGCGCGCACTTCTTCGAACAGGGAAACGGCCTGGTAGGCGGTCGCGAGGTCGTGGTAGCCGTCTTCCATGACGGCGCCGACCTTGAGAAAGACGTTGATTTTGCCGGGAGCCCGCGCGTGCACAACGGGGCTGCCGGCGGTCGTCATCATGCTTTTAACTTAGCCCAGCCTGTCTACCCGCACGGACAGCACGCTCGTGCTAGGCCGGCATCCAGACCCGGGCGATGGCGAGAAAGTCGTGCACGGTCAGCTGTTCGCCGCGGGTGGTCGGGTCGATTCCGGCCTCCGACATGAGAGCGGATGCCGCCGTCGAGTCCCCGAGAACCACCGACAGCGACTGGCGCAGCATCTTGCGGCGCTGTTGAAATGCGGCGTCGACGAGTGCGAAGGTCTTCAGCCGCAGTTCCTCGGATTCCAGCGGGGTGGCGCGACGATCGAAGGCGATCAGGATCGAATCGACGTTGGGAACCGGCCAGAACACCTGGCGGCTGACCTTGCCGGCGGTGCGAAAATCGCCGTACCAGGCGGCTTTGACGCTTGGGCTGCCGTAGACCTTGTTGCCGGGAGGAGCGGCGAGACGCTCGCCGACCTCGGCCTGCACCATGACAACACCGGCCCGAATGGATGCGAAATGTTCGAGCAGGTAGAGCAGCACCGGAACGGACACGTTGTAGGGCAGGTTGGCGACGAGCCGGGTCGGGTCGCCGGGCAGCTCGGTGATCTTGAGGGCGTCGGCGCGGATGACCGTGAGCGCAGCACCGGGCTGCATGAGATCGACCGTCAGCGGAAGCTGCTCGGCGAGGCGGTCATCGATCTCCACGGCGACAACGGCCGCGCCGATTTCGAGCATGCCGAGGGTGAGTGAGCCGAGGCCCGGTCCGACCTCGACGACGGTGTCACCCGGGGCGACGCGGGCGACCTTGACGATGCGCCGCACGGTATTGCCGTCGATGACGAAGTTCTGGCCGAGCTTCTTGGTGGGGTTGACTCCGAGCATCTCGGCGAGGTCGCGAATCTCGGCGGGGCCGAGCAGCGTCTTGGTGGGCTTGGCCGCGATGGCGGGGTCAGCGGGGACGGGCTCCGGGGAATGGCGGCCGGTCATGCGAGGCCGCCGAGTGGGGCCTGACCGGGATCTTGCTCGTCGTTCGGGGCGGCGAAGGCAGCGGTGACGGGCTCGGCGTCCCAACGTCCGTAGACCAGTTCGGTGTTGGCGGTGATTTGCGCAGAGAGCAGGGAGACATCCGTTTCGAGGTGGACGGCCATGCCGCGTAGCGTGTTGGGCAGCAGGTACGGCGCATTGGGCCTGCCGCGGTAGGGCAGCGGGGTGAGGAAGGGGGCATCCGTTTCGACCAGCAGCAGGTTGCGCGGGGCGGCGAACAGGGCTTCCCGCAGGTTGCCGGCGTTCTTGAACGTGACATTGCCGGCGAAGGACATATACCAGCCGTGCTCGGCGCACAGCCGGGCCATGTCGGCGTCGCCGGAGAAGCAGTGAAAGACCGTGCGTTCGGGGGCGCCAACCCGAAGCAGAGTTTCGATCACGGCCTCGTGAGCGTCGCGGTCGTGAATCTGAAGCGCGAGGTTGTGCTCCTTGGCGATGCGGATATGCGCTTCGAAGGAGCGAAACTGGGCGGCGCGACCGTCGTGACCCGTACGAAAGAAGTCGAGGCCGGTCTCGCCGACCGCGACCACGCGCGGCTGGCCGGCGAGTTCGTTGATCACGGCGAGGGCGTCGTCGAGGGTTCCGGCTTCCTCGAGATCGGGTGCCTCGTTGGGATGGATCGCGACGGCGGCCAGCATGCGCGGCTCGATCCGGGCAGCAGCAGCCGACCAACGTGAGGTTTCGACGTCTCCGCCGACCTGGATCACACCGCGCACGCCAACGCTCGAGGCGCGGTCGAGCTGTTCCCGATAGCTGAGCGGATGCTCCCCATCGGCGATTTCGAGATGGGTGTGGTTGTCGTAGACGGGAACCGTGAGTGGCTCCGGCAGCGGTGGGTAGCTCAGGTCGCGGCCCGCGGTATTGTCGCGGCGGCGAATGGCACTGCCGTAGCCGTCGATGCCGTCAGGACCAGGCACGTCATTAGGCACCGCGTCATTAGGCATCGGCTGGCTCCACGATCGATTCGATGCGCGGGAACAGCGGTTCGAGCGGGCTGACCTGGGCGCCGCCGGTCCACTCCCATGCCCGGTCGACGCGCTGGTCGGTGAGGGCGCCGTCGCCGCCGAGGGCGGTCCACAGCTTGGCGGTGGCAATGGGAATGACCGGAGAGAGCAGCACGGTGAGGGTGCCGAGGCCGCGCACGGCCGTGTGCAGCACGGTCTCCAGGCGCGCCCGGGTTTCCGGGTTCTTGGCCAGGGCCCACGGTTCCTGCAGGGTGATGTAGCCGTTGAGTTCGTCGACGAGTTCCCACACGCTGGTGAGGGCGTCGTGGATGGCGAGGGTCTCGATGGCTTGCGCCGCGGCATCCGTCACCCGCTGTTCGGTGGCAGCAATCGCGAGGTCATCGACTGTGAGCTCGCCGGCGGCCGGCACAACGCCGTCGCAGTAGCGCACGACCATGGCGATCACGCGGGAGGCGAGGTTGCCGAAGCCGTTGGCGAGTTCGGACTGGTAGCGGGCCGAGAGGTCTTCCCAGCTGAACGAACCGTCCTGGCCGAAGCTGATGGCACGCATGAAGTAGTAACGAAAGGCATCGGAGCCGAAAGTGTCGGTGATCTGGCTCGGGGCGATACCGGTGAGCTTGGACTTGCTCATCTTCTCGCCGCCGACCAGCAGCCAGCCGTGGCCGAAGACCTGCTTGGGTACCTCGATACCGGCGGCCATGAGCATGGCCGGCCAGATGACGGCGTGAAAACGCAGAATATCCTTGCCGACGATGTGGGTCGCGGGCCAACGGCTCGCGAATTCCTCGTCGTTCTGGCCGTAGCCGGCCGCGGTGATGTAGTTGAGCAGCGCGTCGAACCAGACGTAGACGACGTGCGATTCGTCCCACGGCACCTTGATGCCCCAGTCAAAGCTTGAGCGGGAGATCGACAGGTCACTCAGGCCTCGCTTGACGAAGGACATGACCTCGTTGCGGGCCGCTTCCGGCTGCACGAAGTTGGGGTTCTCTTCGTAGAGCGCGAGCAGACGGTCGGCGAAGGCGCTCATCTTGAAGAAGTAGTTCTTCTCGTGCAGCAATTCGACCGGCTTGGAGTGGATCGCGCAGACCGGTTGGCCAGCGTATTCGCCGGTGCCGTCGACGAGGTCGGTGGTCTGCTTGTATTCCTCGCAGCCGACGCAGTAGTAGCCCTCATACTCGCCGGTGTAGATGTGGCCCTCGTCGTGCAGGTGCTGCAGAAACTTCTGCGCGTTCACCTCGTGGCGTTCATCGGTGGTGCGAATGAAGTCGTCGTTGGCAATATTGACGGTCTCCAGCAGCGGCTTCCACGCGGTCTCGACCAGCCGGTCGGCCCATTCCTTCGGCGTGACGCCGTTGGCGGTGGCGGTGCGCAGAATCTTCTGGCCGTGTTCGTCGGTGCCGGTGAGCAGCCAGGCGTCATCGCCCGACTGCCGGTGCCAGCGCGCGAGCACATCGGCGGCGACCTCGGTGTAGGCGTGCCCGATGTGCGGCACATCATTCACGTAGAAAATGGGCGTGGTGATGTAAAAAGAGCCTGCGGACATGCGTTCATCTTATGCGCAGCGTGCGGACCTGACGTTTTGTTACTCGCTGTGGGAGCTCTCCGCCGCTGGGCCGGCGGCTGCCAGGTGGTGTCGGTGGCCGAAGACCGGCGGGAGCGCCTCGTGGATGGGCGGAACCGGCGGGCGGTTCGGGGCATCCTTCGTTACCTCGCTCTCGCGCACGTCGATGCCACGTACCTTCTGGTGCGCATACTCGACTGGCATCATGCACAGCACGATCTTGCCGTGGGCATGCCCAGCTTCCAGCTCCCGATAGGCGTCCCGCACCCGTTCGAATGGGTAAATGGCGGCAACGGGAATCACGATCTGATGGTCGGCGATCAGGCGCGCAATCTTCTCAAGCACGATGGTGTCGGTCGAGTCAACATTCATCAGTCCGTTGTCGCCCAGGCGATTCAGCTCGGCATCAACACCTTCGGGCGCAATCTGCCGCAACCGCTCGTCGAATCCTGGACCGTATTCCACCGGTATCACGCCGATTTGGCGCAGGTAGTCAAAACTGTTCGGGCTGGCGGTGCCGATAACTCGGGCTCCGCGTCGTTTGGCCAACTGTGCCGCGATCACGCCGACACCCCCGTGTGCGGCGTGCACGAGCACCGTGCGACCCGGGCCAGGGCTCGCGCCGGAGACCGCCTGCCACGCGGTCGCTGCAGCAACGTAAAGGCTGCCGGCGATCTCCCACGGCAACCGCTCGGGCTTGTGAATGATGTTCCCTACCGGGACTGTGACAAAATTCGCCTGGGAACCGCGCACCGTGTGACCGAGCACCGCGTCGCCGATTTTCCACCCGGTGACGCCCGCTCCGGCACCCGCGATAATGCCGGCGAAGTCGCTGCCCTGTCCTGCCGGGAAGTGCGCAGGCCATTCGGTGTCGAGTCGCCCTTCCCGAATACTGGATTCGCCAGGGTTCAGGCCTGCCGCCATGACCTCAACGACCACCTCACCGACACCAGGAACCGGCGCGGTCATCTCGACCAGATCGAGAACTTCCGGCCCCCCATAGCGGGAGAACTGCACCGAGCGCCACATGAGAACCTCCCGAGGTTGGTCGCGACCGTGCGACTCACACTTACCGAACTTAACGCTGAAGAGGACTCGGGTATTCCGGTTTTTTTACGGCAGGTTTTCCCGGGCCGGCCTTGGCCTGCAGCGCGTGCTCGTACAGTTCACGCTTGCCAAGTCCGCTGGCCGCGGACACGTCGGCCGCAGCTTCTTTCAAGCGGATGCCGCCAGCCACCAGTTCGAGCACCTCGGCCACGCCCATGGCCAGGTCCAGCACCCGCACTTCCGCACCCGCAACGACGATACAGATCTCGCCGCGCACCCCCAAAGCCGCCCACTCGGCGAGCTCTGCAGCTGTGCCGCGTTTGACCTCTTCGAAGAATTTGGTCAGTTCGCGACAGACCACGACGCGGCGGTCAGGGCCGAGCGTTGCGGCGAGGTCGAGCAGCGAGTCCGCCAGGCGATTGGGCGATTCGAAAAACACCATTGTGCGACGTTCGGCGCTGAGATCGCGCAGCAGTTTGACCCGCTCGCCGTGTTTGCGCGGCAGGAACCCCTCGAACGTGAACCGGTCGGTCGGCAGCCCGGACACGGCGAGGGCGGTCAGCACGGCGGACGGGCCGGGCAGGGCGGTGACCTGCACGCCGGCGGCGACCGCGGCATCCACTAAATGAAAGCCGGGATCGGAAACGGTGGGCATGCCGGCGTCGCTGAGTACGAGAATGTCCGTGTCGCGGGCCAGTTCGACCAGTTCGGCGGCCTTGCCGCGTTCGTTGTGATCGTGCAGGGCAATGAGTCTGGGCCGATTCTCGATGCCGAGGGCCTTGAGCAGGTGAACGGTGACGCGGGTGTCTTCGGCCGCCACGATGGTGATGGTGCTCAGGGTCTCGATCAGGCGCCGGGAGGCGTCGCCGAGGTTTCCGATCGGGGTGGCAGCAAGAATGATCATGCTGCAATTCTCGCAGCACCAGCCGAGCATCCGTTCTTCGGTCCCTCTGTACGATGGTCATGTGCTCGCTACTAGTCGATGGGTTCGCTGGGGCGCTCCCCTCGCAGTGGTCCTCCTGGCCGCGGTGCTACGGCTGTGGAACCTCGGCGTGCCGCACGCGCTCGTCTTCGACGAGACGTTTTATGTCAAAGACGCCTGGAGCCTGTTCAATAACGGCTACGAGTCCACCTGGCCACCAGACGCCAACGTTCAGTTCGAGGCGGGCTACACCGACATCTTCACAACCGACCCGTCCTTTGTCGTGCATCCGCCGCTCGGAAAATGGCTCATCGGGCTCGGCATGAATCTGCTCGGCCCCGGCAACCCGTGGGGCTGGCGGCTGGCGACGGTCGTGGTGGGGGTGCTCGCGGTCGTGCTCATCATGCTCGTGGCGCAGAAGCTGTTTCAGTCCCGCTTGCTCGCCCTGATCGCCGGTTTTCTGCTCGCGATCGACGGTCACGCCATCGTCATGAGCCGTGTGGCGCTGCTCGACAACTTCGTGATGTTCTTCGCCTTGCTCGGTTTCGGGGCAATCCTGCTGGACCGCGAGTGGCACGCGACTCGACTGGCCAGCCGGCTGGCCGGGCTCCGCGAGCAGGGCTGGGGTCCAGCGCTGTGGTGGCGGCCCTGGCTGCTCGCCGCCGGCCTCGCCTTCGGTCTGGCCAGCTCGGTGAAATGGTCCGGCGTCTATTTTCTCGCCGCGTTCGGCATCTACCTCGTCGTCGTGGATGCGCTGGCCCGGCGCCGTAATGGCGTGTCATTCTGGCTCAGCGCCGCCATCCTCAAACAGGCCCCGGTCACGTTTCTGCTGCTGGTTCCGATTGCCGTCATGACGTTCCTGGTTTCCTGGACCGGCTGGTTTGTCACGCGCGGTGGGTACTACCGCCAATGGGCCGATTCGACCGGGGCCGACGGGGCAGGAACCGTCTGGACCGGTCCGCTCGCCTGGGTTCCGCATACCCTGCAGAGCTTCTGGCATTACCAGGCGGCTGCGTACACGTATCACGTGGGGCTCGCCACACCGCATCCGTACCAGGCAAACCCATTGACCTGGCTGTTCATGACCCGACCGACCAGCATGTACTACCGCGGTTCCAGCTCGGGTGAACTCGGCTGCCAGCTGCAGAGCTGCTCTGAGGCCATCACGTCGGTCGGTAACCCTCTCATCTGGTGGGCGGCGACGGCAGCGCTGTTCTACCTCGTCTACCGGCTGGCTCGGTATCGGGAATGGCGGGTCGGTTTCATATTGATGGGCATGGTCGCCGGCTACCTACCGTGGTTGATGTATCTCAACCGCACGGTTTTCCAGTTTTATACGATCGCCTTCGAACCGTATCTGCTGCTCGGACTCACCTTCGTCATTGGCCTGGTACTGAAGCAAATTCCCGACCAGGCGCGGCCCAAACGCAGGCATTCAGCACATTCGCAGGTACCGGAATACGATCCACAGCCGCAGCCTGGGGCTCTTCGGGCGGTCATCGTCGGCCTCGGCGTCGCCCTGCTGCTCACGGCGTTTTTCTTCCCGGTATGGACCGGAATGCAGACATCCTTCCTGTTTTGGCAACTGCATGTATGGATGCCAAGTTGGCGATAGAACGGTCGAATACATTCCATTTTTGGCATATACTGACTGGGAATGCTGTGTGAATAAAGCACGAATCGCGGTCGGACGACCGTAGACTGACGACTATCTGCACGACGAGTAATCGCTCACGTCCCGACTGAGAAGTCCCGATCCACTAAGGCCTCATGTCGGAAGCACTAGCCGCACCCTCGGTCCGTATCATCAGGACCCGCCCGGGTGGAGACACCAAGAACCCCACAACCGAATACTCCGCACTCCTGCACACCGTGCGCAATCTGGGCCTGCTCGGCCGGCGCACCGGTTTCTACTGGATGGTGTTCTCCATCCTCGTCGTCGCCACGGGCGGCGCTATTGCCGGTTTCGTTCTGCTCGGTGACACCTGGTATCAGCTGATCATCGCCGCAGCCCTCGGCCTCATCTTCACCCAGTTCGCTTTCTTGGCGCACGAAGCTTCACACCGTGCCGTGTTCACCTCCGGCAAAGCCAACGACCGAGCCGGTCGCATCCTGGCCAACCTGTTCGTCGGCATCAGCTACGCCTGGTGGATGACCAAGCACAGCCGGCACCACGCCAACCCGAACGTCATCGGCAAGGACCCCGACATCGAGCCCGACTTCATCGTGTTCCGCGAGGAAGACGCCAAGAAGGTCAGCCGCCTCGGCGCACTCGTCACCCGCAAGCAGGGCTACTTCTTCTTTCCGCTATTGATGTTTGAAGGCATCAACCTGCACATTCAGGGCTTCAAGACGGTCTTCGGCAAGCACAAAGTTGACCAGCGCTGGATCGAGATCACGATGCTCGTCACCCGCATCTCGCTCTACCTTGCCGTCATCTTCTTCTTTCTGCCGCTCGGCATGGCCTTCGCCTTCGTCGGCGTGCAGATGGCCGTGTTCGGCGTCTACATGGGTGCATCCTTTGCCCCCAACCACAAGGGGATGCCGCAGCTTCCGGCCGAAAGCAAGGTCGACTTTCTGCGCCGCCAGGTGCTGACCAGCCGCAATATTCGCGGTGGCACCTTCATCGACACCTATATGGGCGGGCTCAATTACCAGATTGAGCACCACCTGTTTCCGAACATGGCCCGACCGCACCTGCGCAAGGCGCAGGAAATCGCGAAGGAATACTGCCAGTCGCACGACGTGAAGTACACCGAGACCGGCGTCTTCGAAAGCTACGGCATTGTCATCGCTTACCTCAACAAGGTCGGCCTGGCCGCTCGTGACCCGTTCGACTGCCCGATGACCGCACGGTTCCGCACGCACTAGTTCCACACGCACTAGTTCCGCAGCACTGAATACCTGAAGGCCGTCTCTCCGGAGGCGGCCTTCGTGCGTCGCAGCTGGACCATTTCTGAGAATGTGTCAAATGGGTGCTGTTCGGTGTCAAATGGGCATTGTTCGGTGTCAGAGTTTGCTGCTGGCCGCCGCCCTGCTCGCGCCGGTTGGTCTGGCCCTGGCCATTCCACAGTCGGCCCAGGCCATCGATGACGGAACCCGGGGCGGGCATCCGAACGCGCTGACCCTGTCCGCGTTTGGAGCCGATCAGTTTGGCACCGACGACTCGACGGCGCTGTTCGAGGAGACGTACTATTTCATCGGCGGCGGGTTTATCCGGCACGACGGCGACCAGATTCGCGTGGCCGCTTCTCAGCAGCCGCTCCCCTTCGAGTCCAGTGCCGAATTGCTCGCGCTGTGCGACGCGCACGAGCTCATCATCTGCGAGGTCGCGCGCCGCAACGAAGAAGCCATCCATGGCAGCGCCGCGCTCGATGCCGAACTCGACGCCATCTGGGACGCCATGCACGTCTGTGTCGAAGCCGGCCTGGTCGCCGATGGGCACGCTGCCGGGCGGACTCAAGGTCCAGCGTCGGGGCGCAGCGGTACGTATTCGCTTAGAGGAATATGACTGCCTGCCCGCACACGACCGGGACACCTCGACCGAGTGGCTGCACGCCTTCGCGCTCGCGGTCAACGAAGAGAATGCGGCCGGCGGCCGCGTGTCACCGCGCCCACCAACGGGGCGGCTGGCATTATTCCGGCGGTCGGAGCTGCGTGTGCCATGGCGTCCGGTGCGCTCTGTGCCGTGCTCGGCGGCACACCGCGCCAGGTCGAAAATGCGGCCGAGATCGCGATGGAGCATCACCTTGGACTGACCTGATACCCGGTCGGCAGTCTGGTACAGGTACTCTGCATCGAACGCAACGCCATCGCCTCGTCGACGGCCGTATCGGCGGCCCGGCTGGCGCTACACGGCGATGGGACCCACCTGGTCTCCCTCGACACGGTGATCGAAACCATGCGCCAAACTGGACTCGACATGATGACGAAGTACAAGGAAACCAGCGAGGGTGGCCTCGCGGTCAACGTGATCGAGTGCTGATCTGATCCCCACCTGGGGGTAGTGATGCCTGTCCGACCGGACCGGTCTCCCCCTAAGCTGGCTGAACGCGTGGGTCGGCCGGGCCGCACCGTCTTTCTTTGAAGGGTTCCACCATTCGCACCGTTTTCGTACGTCGCCCCCGGGGCATCGCCGTCGCTGCCCTCCTGCTCGTTGCGCTGGTCGGCTGCGCCGGTGAACCAGCACCCGCGGTGACGGTGACCATCACGCCGAGCGTCGCACCGACGCCTTCGCCGACGCCAACGCCCACTCCGACACCCACGGAGGAAGCGGCATTGATTCCCAACCCGGAAGTACCCGATCTCGTGCCGAACGCGGAACCCGTGCCGCTGCCCCAGGGGCCGGCCGTCGACCTCGGTAGCACACCCGGGGCGCGCGGCACCACAATGTCCGATGGTGCCGGCGCGCTGCTCACCTACACGGTCATCGAAGGTGACGCATTCTTCGATATTGCCCAGCGATTCAATATCCCGGTGCAGCTATTGCTCACCATGAATCCCTCCGTGCCCGGACTCGGCGAGAACATCTACATCAAACAGAAAATCAACCTCGATTGGACCACGACGCTGTAGCTGTGTGTCTAAGAACGACCTGAATCGACTCCGGTTCCGGCCGGTGTCGGCGGCCACCGCTAGCCTTGAATTATGACTTCACCCGTGCCATCCTCGCTCGTCGTGTCCAGCCCCATTGTGTCCACGCAATGGCTGGCCGACCATCTCGGTTCCGACAATCTGGTCATTCTCGACGCCACCGTGTTTGCCCTGGCACCCGTCACCCCCGATGGGCCGCGTTACCTCAGTGGGCGCGAGGACTACCTCACCAAGGGACACATCCCCGGTGCCGTGTTCGCCGACCTGTTCGACGTTTTCTCCGACCCGACCGGCGAATTCGACTTCTCGCGGCCGAACGCCGAACTGTTTGAAGCGGCCGCAGCATCCGTCGGCATTGACAATGAGACCACGGTGGTCGTTTACGACGCCGTCGTCGGTCAATGGGCGGCGCGCATCTGGTGGCTGTTCCGATCCTTCGGCTACGACGATGTCGCCGTGCTCGACGGTGGCCTGACCAAGTGGCACGCCGAAACGCGCCCGTACGCCACCGGCGGCGTACGCCCGCGGGTCGCCGGCGGCACGCACCCAAGATTCTCCGGCGGCTTTGTGGCAACGCCGCGGCCCGAGCTGTGGGTCGACAAGAGCTTTGTCGAGTCGATCGTCGCCGGCCACGCGGATGCCGCCCTCGTTTGCTCCCTACCACCGGCGGAGTTCGCCGGTACGGCCGGAACCCGCCCGCGCGCCGGGCACATTCCGGGCAGCATCAGCCTGCCAGCCGCGAAGCTCGTCGACCCCGTCACGAACGCGTTCCTCCGTGGTGACGCGCTCAAGGCGACCCTCGCGCCCACCGTGACCTCGAGCGCTCACCTCGTGACCTACTGCGGCGGCGGGATCGCCGCCGCCGCCAGCGCTCTCGCGCTCATCCGCGCCGGCAACGAGCACGTCTCGATCTATGACGGGTCGCTCAACGAGTGGACGGCCGACGCGGCCGCGCCACTGAGCGCTCCCGGCGCGTAGCGGCGCAGCACACCGACACCGCACGAGCGCGCCCGATCTGGGTAGTCGCTACGCCCGTTCGGTAGTTGTCAACCAGTCTCGGGCGTAGGCGCGGTCAAGACCCTGTGCGCGATTAAGGGCGCGGGCGCGGTTAAGGGCGCGGAGCCGCGCTACAGCCGGTTGACCCCGGTGACGCGCACGACGGCTTCGCCGAGCTCGTCAGAGTCGGCGAGGTTCACGCTCGCGCTGATGCCCCAGTCGTGGTCCCCGGCCGGGTCGTCGAGAATCTGGCGCACGGTCCACTCTTCGGTGCCCTCCTCGATCATGAGCAGGTCGGAGCTGCGCGCGTTGCCGCCGGTGAGCAGCTCATTGTGCTCGGCGAAGTAGCCGTCCATCGCCTCGGCCCAGACGTCACTGGAATAGCCGTGCTCGCGGTCCAGTTCGCCGAGCTGGTCGTAGTGCTCGAGCGCGGCCAACTGCACCCGGCGGAACAGTTCGTTCCGCACCAGAATGCGAAAGGCCCGCGTGTTGGTGGTGAGGCGGCGCGGCGGCGGCGGCAGAATCGCCTGCGATTCGGCGGCGTGCACGGCGAGATCGGGGTGCAGCAGTTCCTCCCACTCGTCGAGCAGGCTCGAGTCGACCTGGCGCACGAGCTCGCCGAGCCATTCGATCAGGTCGAGCAGGTCTTCGTTCTTAGCCTCGTCGGGAATGGTCTGTCGGGCCGCCCGGTAAGCGTCAGACAGGTAGCGCAGCACGACGCCCTCGCTGCGGGCGAGCTTGTAGAACGCGATGAATTCCCCGAACGACATGGCCCGCTCATACATGTCGCGCACGACGGTCTTCGGTCGCAGCTCGAAGTCGGCGATCCATGGCTGGGAGGCCTTGTAGGTCTCGAAGGTGTAGTTCAGCAGCTCCTCGAGGGGCTTGGGGTAGGTGATCTCCTCGAGCAGCGCCATCCGCTCGTCGTATTCGATGCCTTCCCGCTTCATCGCATTCACGGCTTCACCGCGGGCGGCGAACTGCTGCCCCATGAGCACCGGCCGCGGGTCGTCCAGGGTAGATTCCAGAATCGAGATCATGTCGAGCGAGTAGGTGGGCGCTTCGGGGTCGAGCAGCTCGAACGCGGCCAGCGCGAACGGCGAGAGCGGCTGGTTGAGCGCAAAGTTGGCCTGCAGGTCGACGGTCAAACGGATGCTGCCGCTCGCGCTCTGCTCCACAATTCCGGCTTCGCGGAGGGTCTTGTAGATGCCCAGCGCGCGCCGGGCCAGCACCAGCTGTCGCCGCCACGGTTCGTGGTTGTCGAAGACCAGCGAGTGCACGTGCGCGAAGGCGTCGCCGCCGCGCCCGATCACGTTGATCAGCATCGCCGCGGTCATCTGCATGCTCGACGACAGGGTCTCGGGTTCGGCGTCGACCAGTCGACGAAAACTCGGTTCGCCCCAGGACACAAAGCCGTCGGGTGCCTTCTTGCGCACGATCTTGCGCTTCTTCTTCGGGTCGTCGCCGGCCTTTTCAATGGCCTTGAGGTTGTCGCTCTCGTGCTCCGGCGCCTGGATCACGACCGTGCCGGCGGTGTCGTAGCCGGCCCGCCCGGCCCGCCCGGCGATCTGATGGAACTCGCGCACGTTGACCTGGCGCATTTTCACACCGTCGTACTTGGTGAGCGCGGTGAACAGCACGGTGCGAATGGGCACGTTGATGCCGACGCCGAGGGTGTCGGTGCCGCAGATCACGCGCAGGTAGCCGCGCTGGGCGAGCTGCTCGACCAGCCGACGGTATTTGGGCAGCATGCCGGCGTGGTGCACGCCGATTCCCATGCGAATGAGCCGCGACAGGGTCTTGCCGAAACTCGTGGTGAACCGAAACTCGCCGATCAGTTCGGCGATCACATCACGCTGCTCGCGGGAGGCGACCTTGGCGCTCGCGAGGGCCTGGGCACGTTCGAGGGCGGCCGCCTGAGAGAAATGCACGATATACACCGGGGCCTTGTCGGTGTGCAGCAGTTCCTCGACGGTTTCGTGCACGGGCGTCTGCTCGTAGTAGTAGCTCAGTGGGACCGGGCGTTCCACCCCGGTGACAACGGCCGTGTCCCGTCCGGTACGCCGGGTCAGGTCGTCGCTGATGAACTTCACGTCACCGAGCGTGGCCGACATGAGAATGAATTGCACCCGCGGCAACAACAGCAGCGGCACCTGCCAGGCCCAGCCGCGCTCCGGGTCACCGTAGAAGTGAAATTCGTCCATCACGACGAGGTCGACTTCGGTGTCCTCACCGTTGCGCAGCGCGAGGTTGGCGAGGATCTCCGCCGTGCAGCAGATGATCGGAGCGTCGGCGTTGACGCTCGAATCGCCGGTCATCATGCCGACATTCTCCGCTCCGAAGGTCTCCACCAGGGAGAAGAACTTTTCGCTCACCAGGGCCTTGATCGGCGCGGTGTAGAAGCTGCGCTTGCCGGCCGAGAGCGCGGCGAAGTGGGCCCCGACAGCCACGAGTGACTTGCCGGTTCCGGTCGGTGTGCTCAAAATGAGGTTGGCACCGGAGACGATTTCGATGACCGCTTCCTCCTGCGCCGGGTACAGGGTGAGGCCCTGCTCGGTCGCCCAGCTTTCGAACGCCTCGAAGAGAACGTCGGGGTCGGTTTCGTTTTCGAGGCGTTCAAGCACAGACATAGTCCCTCAAGACTGCACTACCGCGCGCACAAGATGTGACGGATATCTGACGAAACTGATCCTGCGCCCCCGCTGGGTGGTAATCACAGCAGCCCGTTCTAGGCTGGCGACATGGTCTACGTCACCCCGGACACCGCTGCTGTTGCCACGCCAAGTCGTGCCCGGTCACTCTGGCGCCCGGCGGCTGCCGGGCTCGCCGCGGCGCTGGCTGGCCTCGGGCTGGCCGAGATGACTGCCGCGTGGATCGCCCCCGGCGCGAGCCCGGTACTCACGGTCGGCGCGCTCGTCATCGACATCGTTCCTGCCGGCGTCAAAGACCTGGTGATCGGCTTGTTCGGCACGGCCGACAAGATCGTGCTGATCGTCACCATCGTGCTCGTGCTGCTGGTACTAGCCGCCCTCGCCGGTGTGCTCGAGAGCCGGCGCCCGCCGTTCGGCCGACTGCTCGTCGTACTCATCGGGGGGATCGCCCTGTTCGCGGCGCTGTCCCGCTCGAGCGCCTCTACCCTCGACGTGGTGCCCGCCGTCGTCGCCATGGGGATCGCGGCGATCGCGCTGACCCTTCTCACGACCCGGTTGCGGCGGTCCGCACCGGAACCGGCCGGCGCACCCCGCGACCTGAACGGCCCTGACCGTCGTCGGTTTCTCGTCTACACCGGCGTGACCGCCGGCATCGGGCTGCTCGCCCTGGCCGGCGGCCAGATCAGCGCCGCAGCGACCCGGGCAGCGGATGCCGCGCGCGCGCTGTTCGCGCTGCCACCGGCATCCGTTCGACAAGCCGCCATACCGGCCGGGGCGAGCCTCGACGTGGCGGGCATCACCCCGCTGATCACCCCGAACGCCGACTTCTACCGCATCGATACCGCCCTCAGCGTGCCGCGCATCGACCCGCGCGACTGGCGGCTGAAGATCACCGGAATGGTCGAGAACGAGGTCGAGATCGACTTCGCCGAGCTGCTCGCCCTGCCGCTCGAAGAGAGCACAACGACGCTCGCCTGCGTCTCCAACTATGTCGGCGGCGACCTGATCGGCAATGCCACTTGGCTCGGCTATCCGATTCGCGAGCTGCTGGCCCGGGCGAAACCGCAGACCGGGGCCGACATGGTGCTCTCCCGAAGCCAGGACGGTTTCACCGCCGGCACCCCGATCGAGGCGCTGACCGACGGGCGCAACGCCATTCTGGCGGTCGGCATGAACGGCGAACCGCTGCCGCTCGAACACGGCTACCCGGTGCGCATGGTGGTACCCGGCCTGTATGGCTACGTGTCAGCGACAAAGTGGGTGGTGGAACTCAAGCTCACGCGCTTCGCCGATGAGCAGGGTTACTGGACGCCGCGCGGTTGGTCCGCCCTCGGGCCGGTCAAAGTCTCCTCGCGCATCGACGTACCGCGTGCAGGAACGTCGGCTACGGCCGGGTCGGTCGTCATTGCCGGTGTCGCCTGGTCCCAGCACGTGGGCGTGAGCGCCGTCGCGGTGCAGATCGACGACGGCCCCTGGCAGGATGCCACCCTCGCCGACGCGATCTCAGTCGACACCTGGCGGCAGTGGGCGTACACCTGGACCGACGCCATCGCCGGCGACCACACCGTAAGGGTGCGGGCAACGGATGCCGCCGGCCTCGTTCAAACGTCGGCCACAGCCGACGTCGCCCCCGACGGCGCCACCGGACTGCACGAAGTCACGGTGTCTGTCTCGTAGTTCATTCGGAGTCAGTTGCCCTCATAGGCGGCGCGCAGCCAGCCGAGCAGCTCCGGGTCGACCTCGGCGAGACTCGTCACCGACACCGTGTGGGTGCACATCCCGCCGGCCAGCAGCAATCGGTCGGTGGGCGCGGCATCCGCCAGATTGACGCCCAACTGCAGGCGCTTGGCGCTCGCCGCTGCGATCAGGGCGAATGGCCTGTGGCGCCGCAGCGAGACGCGTGGGGGCTGCGCCAGAACGCGGGAATTCGGGTAGCGGGGTGAGGCCGGGCGAGCACGGTGCGCGGGAGACGCGCCGAAACGCGGGAGTTCGGGCGTGGCCAGAACTCCCGCGCCACCCGTCGCGCGGCAACTAACGTGCGCCTGCCGCGCACTGGCGCAAGTCCCGCGCCGCGTGACGCTCCCCGTTCGAGGGCGACCGACTAGCCGTTGGCCCCGCTCGTGTTGATCACGCCGTTGACGCCGGCCGGGAAGAACCCGCCCGAACGCACCGGGGCCGCGTTGAGATACGTGATATTGAGCACCTGGGCGGCGCTGCGGCTGAAAGCCAGACCGTTGGCATCGGTCGGCACGAGGTTCGCCTTCGACGCGTTGCCAATGCCCTGGTCGAGGTCGGACGAACCATCGACGGCGTCGCGCACATCGGAGATCGCCTGGGCGGTCGTGTAGACCGACGGCAGGGCAATACCGAGCGCGTAGAGCGTGCTGCGAATGACACCGGCGTGATATGCCTCGACCGCGAGCAGGCCAGCCGCCGCCTCCAGGAACGTCTTGTTCGAGATCAGGGGCGCTGCGCCTTTGTAGGCGGTCACTCCGACGTCTTCAAAAATGAAGGCACCGAACAGAAAGTTCGCCTCGTTGGCGTAGACGTCGAACTTTTGCCCCGGCTTGACCAGCCCGGCCGCCTGGGCGGCAGCCGTGAAGCTCGCATCGAGGTTGATCTTGGGGCGGGACACGGCGACGCTGCCGAGCGCTGACCGTAGGAAGGCCACGTGCGCCTTCTCGTCGGCGGCGATCTCGTCGGCGTACTTCTTGATAATGGCCGTCTTGAAGTGCACCATGCGACCGCCGGTCACCCCGCCGCGGGTTCCGGTTCCTGTGGTCAGACCGTCGGGCAGCCCGCTGCCGGTCGTGGCGCGCAGGTAGAACTCAGCCTCGAGGTATTCAAGGTTGAGTGCGAAGTTCAAAATGGAGGCGTCGCTGGGTGCGGCTGCTGGTGCGACGGCAGCTTCCGCCGCGAGCGCCGGACCGCCGGTGGCGAGTACCGCCGCTCCCACGCCGAAGCCGGCCACACCGGCAGCCCGCAGAAAGTTGCGGCGGTCCGTGGAATTCTCTGCACTGCGGTTGATGGCATTCGTAATGAAACCCTGATCGAACATCCTTGTTCTCCTGACGTTGTATGAATGTGCCGAGCGTGTCTGAACAGACCTCGTCAACCTACCCGCGCAAAACAGATCGCCCCAACGGCTGGACACGGACGTAAGCAAACGATAAGGAGTACGTGCGCTTTAAGCGGATGCTGATCCACGATCAGAGCAGCAGCCCATCCGCTCCGACGGGAGCCAGGCGCCGGGCGGCCCGGCGGTCGTGCAGCACGGCGATGCCGTAGGCGGCAAAGTAGAGCGCGACCATGGGCACCGCGAGCAGGAACATCGATACGACGTCGGCGGCCGGCGTCGCGATGGCGGTGAACAGAATGATCACGAGGATGGCCACCCGCCAGGATTTGATGACCGAACGGGCGCTGATCACCCCGGCGAAGTTCAGCAGCACGATGAACACCGGCAGCACGAACGCGATGCCGATGGCGATCATGAGTTTGAGCACGAAATCAAAATAGTTCTGGGCGTTGATGAGCGCTGCGTCCTGCTGCGGCGCGAAACTCGTCATGAGCTCGACGACGTGCGGCAGCACGTACCAGCCAGCCGCACAGCCGATCAGAAATAGCGGAACGGCCGAGAAGAAGAATCCGAAGGTGTATTGCTTCTCGCGGCGGGTCAGACCGGGGACCAGAAAGGCGAAGATCTGGTAGAGCCACATCGGGCTCGAGACGATCAACCCGACGTAGAACGAGATGCGCAGCTTCAGGTCGAACGCACTCGTGATGTCGGGGTAGTTGATCTGCGCGTTGCGGTTCTGCGCCCGAACGATGGCATAGATCGGCTCGCGCAGCCCGTCCCAGACGAATCCGGACAGCAGCCAGCCCGCAATCGCACCGACCAGGATTCCGGCAGCGGCGAGAAAGAGGCGCTTGCGCAATTCCAGCAGATGCTGCCCGAGCGACATTTTGCTCTTGTCGGGAGTGCTGCGCACCCCCTGAACCACCATCAGGCTTTCGGGTGTGGTGCGCCGCGCGAGTCTGTACTGGGGGTGCTGTGGGCGCTCGTGCTGCCGTCGGTGTCGTCGGCCGGCCGAGTTTCACCGTTGCGGTCCGGCGTGATCTCGCTCTTGAAGATCTTCATCGACTGGCCGAGACTGCGGGCGAGCCCCGGCAGCTTCGGAGCGCCGAACAACAACAGGATCACAACGAGAATGATCAGAAAATGCCATCCGGTCAGGTTGCCCAGCATATGAATTCTCCTTCGAATCAAGTCGGTCGTGCAGCAGTGTAACCGCCGCAGCACCGACAAATCCGGGAAAAGCTCAGTATTTCCTGCGGCCGTAAGGTTTCTGCCAGCCGGTTATCGTCAGCTGGCTGACTCGGCCGTCGCCGCGGCGAAGCGCTCGAGAACATCCCCGATCCGCGCTTTGCAGCCGCCACATCCGGTGCCGGCGCGAGTGGCCGCACCGATGCAGGCGATGGTGGTGTTGCCGGCTTCGGCAGAGTCGGCAATGGCGCCGACGGTGACGCCGTTGCACCAGCACACGGTCGCGTCCCGCGCGAACGCGCTGCCAGCCTCGGGCTCGTAGTCCGGTCCGTCGTAGCGCAGCAGGACAGAGCGGTCCGCCGGCAACTCACTGCCGCGCTCGAACAGCAGGGTCAGCTCGGCGGCCGTGCGCGGCATCCCGACGCAGACGAAGCCGTCGAGAATGCCGTCGCGGGTGACCATTTTCACATAGCGTCCGTGCTCAGGGTCGGCCCACTGCGACACGTACAGCGGAGCGGATGCACACCCCGCAGCGTGGTCGTCGACGGAAAGGTCCCAGGGGTCGGCGGAGGTGTTGCCGACCGAGACGACGTCGATCCCCTCGGCTTTGAGCATGACGACGGCCGAAGCGGATGCCGCGAGCGCCGCCATGTCGGGCCGGCCCAGCACCTCGGCGGTGAATCGTGCGGCGAGCCAGTCGGCCTGGCGCCAGCCCGGACCGATCAGGCCGCTCGGCCCGCCGGCCGGCGGCGCCGTCGAATCGCCGGCGCGGGGCGCGGCTGCCACATGGGCACAGTCGCCGATCGCGTAGATGCGCGCGTCGGTCCAGCTCTGCAGGTTCTCATCGACCAGGATCCCGGTCGAGACCGGCAGTCCGGCCAGCTGGGCCAGTTCAGTGCGGGCGCCGACCCCGCAGGAGAGCAGCAACAGGTCGCCATGAATCTGTTTGCCGTCGGCGCAGATCAGGGCGTCAAAGCGGTCGACGCCGTCGTCGTCCTGGTGAAACAGCAGGCTTTCGGCGCGGGAGTGGTTGACCATGGTGACGCCGGCCCGCCGGGCGCTCCGGGCGAGCACGCTGCCGCCGCCCCGGTCGAGGTTACGCGCCATCGGAATCTCTCCGTGGTAGACGACGCAGGCCTCTCCCCCGGCGGCGGCAGCGGCGAGCGCGATCTCCATGCCGAGCACGCCGGCGCCGAGCACGACGATGCGTTTGCCGGCCGTCACTGCTGCGAGTACCCGCTCAGCGTCGTCCAGGTCGCGCAACACGGTGACCCCGCGCGGGAGCGGGGCGCCGCTTGTGTCGAGGGTGGCGGCATCCGCTGGAGGTATCTGGCGGTCTCGGCGCACCCGGGTGACGCCGTCGAGCGTGGGGATATTGGCGCGGGCGCCGGTCGCGAGCACGAGCCGATCGTAGGGCAGCAGGGTGCCATCGCTGAGGGACACCGCCCGGCGGCTGCGCAAAATGGCCGTGACACTCACACCGCGGCGCAGGTGCACGCCGGCCTCCCGGGCGGCGAGCGTGTCGGTGATATCCAGGCTCTCCCGGTCGGCGTTGCCGACGGCATATTCGGCGATCAGCACCCGGTTGTAGGCGTCGGCGCTCTCGGCCCCGACCACGGTCAGCGTGGCCGCGCCCTGGCGCACGAGCGGCAGCAGCTCCTCAACGAAACGGGCACCGACCGGGCCGTAGCCGACCAGCACGATGCGCTCAGGTTGCTCAGACATGGGCGCCTGCTTCCACGAGTGCTTTCACTCGAACGGTCGTCTTCTTGAATTCGGGCATGCCGCTGATGGGATCGGTCTCGTCATCGGTCAGCAGGTTGGCGCGCTGGTCGCCGGCAAAGTGAAACGGTAGAAACACCGTGTCGAAGCGGATGTCGGTGCTCACCTGGGCGCGGCAGCGCACCGTTCCGCGGTCGTTGCTGACTTCGACCCAGGCCTCGTCCTCGATCCCGAGCTGCTCGGCGGTGGCCGGGTGCAGCTGCAGGCGGGCCTCCGGCTGGGCATCGGCCAGTTCTTTCACCCGCCGGGTCTGGGTTCCGCTCTGATAGTGCTCGAGCAGGCGACCGGTGATCAGAGTCAGGGTGCCGCCGACCTGGGCCGGCGCGCCGAGGCGCCGCGCCGTGACGGCGACGAGGTGCGCGCGGCCGTCGGGGTGGGCGAAGCGATCCAGAAAGAGCCGCGGCGTTCCGGTGGACCCGACCGGGTAGGGCCAGAAGGCCGGTTCCTCGGAGTCGAGCAGGGCATAGCTCAGGCCGGAGTAGTCGGCCAGCCCGCCCGCGGAGGCCTGGCAGAGTTCGTCGAACACCGCAGCCGCCTCGGCGCTGAAGGTTCCCGGGGAATTCAGCCGTCTGGCGAGTTCCTGCCAGATCCACAGTTCGCTGCGCACTCCCCCCGGAGCCTCGACGGCCTGGCGACGACGAATAACGCGGCCCTCGAGCGATGTCATGGTCCCCTCTTCCTCGGCCCACTGGGTCACCGGCAGCACCACGTCCGCCAGCACCGCGGTTTCGGAGAAGAAGAAGTCGGCCACGACCAGAAAGTCGAGCGTTTTAAGGGCGGCCCGCACCCGGTCGGCGTTCGGCGCGGAGACGACGACGTTGGAGCCGTGTACCAGCAGACAGCGGATGCCGCCCGGCTCGCCGAGTGCGCTCAGCAGCTCGACCGCGGGCAGGCCCACACCGGGCAAGCTGTCGGGGTCGACTCCCCAGACCCCGGCGACGTGGGCCCGGGCGGCAGGGTCGGTGATCTTGCGGTAGCCCGGTAGCTGGTCGCACTTCTGCCCGTGCTCGCGACCGCCCTGCCCGTTGCCCTGGCCGGTGAGGGTGCCGTAGCCGGAATGGCTCGTGCCGACGAGGCCGAGCACGAGGCTGAGGTTGATGGCCGCGGTGGCTGTGTCGGTGCCGTCGGCGTGCTGCTCGACGCCGCGCCCGGTGAGAATGTAGGTGCCAGCGCCGGTCGCGGCTCCCCGGGCAGCGCCGGCGGCGAGGCGGCGGGCGAGTTCGCGCAGCTGCCAGACCGGAACGCCGGTCTGTTCCTGCACGCGGGTCGGCCACCACTGGCTCACGCTGCGGCGCACGGCGTCGAACCCGGTGGTGCGGGCTTCGAGGTAGTCCTGGTCGGCGAGTTTCTCGGCGATGACGATGTGGGTCAGCCCGAGCAGCAGCACGAGGTCACTGCCCGGGGTCGGCTGCACGTGCATGCCGGCGCCGTCCGCGGTGAGCCGGGCGGTCGCGGTTCGCCGTGGGTCGACGACCACGAGGCCACCGGCGGCGCGGGCTCCGTCGAGGTGGCCAATGAACGGAGGCATGGTCTGTGCCACGTTGGAGCCGAGAATGAGGATGGTGTCGGCCGCATCGAGCTCGTCCACCCGAAACGGCAGCCCGCGGTCGAGGCCGAAGGCACGGTTGCCGGCCGCGGCGGCGCTCGACATGCAGAACCTGCCGTTGTAGTCGATGCGGCTGGAGCGAAGCGCCACCCGGGTGAACTTGCCGAGCTGGTAGGCCTTCTCGTTGGTCAGGCCGCCGCCGCCGAACACGCCGACCGCGTCGGCCCCGAACTCCGCACGGGTCTCGCGCAGCTTCGCGGCGACGAGGTCGAGCGCGTCGCTCCAGGCGACCGGCTCGAAGGTTCCGTCGGCCTGGCGCAGCAGGGGTTCGAGAATCCGGTCCGGCGAGACGAGCAGTTCGGCCGAGGTCCAGCCCTTCTTGCACAGGCCGCCACGGTTGGTCGGAAAGTCCCGGCCCGCGACCGTTACCGCGGCGGCCAGCGAAGCGGAGCCGTCAGCATCCGCTTCTCTCGCTGTCGCAGCAGCGGAACTCAGTGTCATCGCGCACTGCAAAGAGCAGTACGGGCAGTGGGTGGCGGTCGCGGGCATAGGGTCCTAGATCTTCTGGCCGGCGACGGAGGAACCGCGGCGGAGGTAGACGAACGCGGTGACGCACATCATCACAACATAGGCGATGGCGAAGGCGTAGATCGCGCTGGAATAGTCCCCGGTGGTGGTCTTGGAATGGCCGAGCACCTGCGGAATGATGAACCCGCCGTAGGCGCCGACCGCGGAGATGAGGCCGAGGGCCGCGGCCGTTTTACGCTGGGTGTTGACGTCGCCCGAGTTCTGGTGGGCGTCTTTCACACCGCTTCTGGCCGAGAACACGCTCGGAATCATGCGGTAGGTCGAGCCGTTACCGATTCCGGTGGCGACGAAGATGAGCAGGAAACTGCCGAGGAAGGCCCAAAAGTTACCGAGCGGCAGCACCGCGACGACCACGAGAGCTCCGACGGCCATCACGCCGAAGGCGGCGACGGTGACGGATGCCCCGCCAAAGCGGTCGGCCAGGCGTCCGCCGGCCGGGCGGGCCAGCGAACCGACGAGAGCGCCGATGAAAGCGAGCGACAAGGAGGCGGATGCGACCTGGAAGGTGGAGTAGGCCGGAAACTGGTCGGCGATGAGCTTGGGAAAGACGCTCGCGAAGCCGATGAAGGAGCCGAAGGTGCCGATGTAGAGCACAGCGAGAATCCAGAAGTGCGGTTCCTTGACCGCGGCGATCGAACCGGCGAAGTCGGCCTTGGCGTTGGTGAGGTTGTCCATGTACTTCCAGGCGCCCCACATGGCGACGAGGATGAGCGGAATCCAGAACCAGCCGGCGAAGCTGATGTTCAGGGTGCCGACGGCGCCGAGGGTGATCACGATCGGCACGATGAGCTGGGCCATCCCGGCGCCGAGGTTGCCGCCTGCGGCATTGAGGCCGAGCGCGTAGCCCTTCTGGCTCTGCGGGTAGAAGTAGGTGATGTTCGACATCGAGCTGGCGAAATTGCCGCCACCGAAGCCGGCGAGCGCGGCGACGAACAGCATGACGCCGAACGGGGTGTCCGGGTTGCCGACGCAGAATCCGAGGGCGGTCGAGGGTATCAGCAGCAGGCCGGCCGAGATGATGGTCCAATTGCGACCGCCGAACTTGGGCACCATGAACGTGTACGGAAAGCGCAGGGTCGCGCCGACGAGGCTCGGCATCGAGATGAGCCAGAACACCTCGGTGGTGGAGAAGGTGAAGCCGGCGGCCGGCAACGACACGACGACAATGCTCCACAGTTGCCAGACCACAAAGCCGAGGAACTCGGCAAAGATCGACCATTTGAGGTTGCGGGCGGCGATGAGCTTGCCGCCCTGTTCCCACTGCTTCTTGTTCTCCGGGTTCCAATTGTCGATCCACCGGCCCGGACGGTGCACGAGCACGGCGGTGTCGGTATCGATCACGTTCGGTGCTGATTCAACGGTGCTGGATGTCATCGAAGTCCCCTCGGGATGAAGCGGCAGGCAGCCCGAGCGGCTGGCCATGACTTCGACGTTAGCCAGCGCGTGTTTCCGGCAACCGTGGCACCGGTTACCTTTCGATCACGAGATGATCACACCAGCTCGGGGGACGTGATGGGGCGCTGTTACATGACGGACACAATACGGGCAACGGATGCCGAGGGTGGCAGACTTAGTCAACTTGCGCTCCGCTGTTTGAAAGGCCACCTAATGACGATCACCGCTGCCGCCGACGGTTCTGCCCTCGGAAACCCCGGACCAGCCGGTTGGGCCTGGTACGTCGACGACTCCTCCTGGGCGGCTGGCGGCTGGAAGCACGCGACCAACAACCAGGGTGAGCTCAAGGCCGTGCTCGAACTGTTTCGGGCGACCGCGCACATCGATGACGATCTGCTCGTGCTCTGCGACAGCCAGTACGTGATCAACTCCGTCACCAAGTGGATGAAGGGCTGGAAAGCGAAGGGCTGGCGCAAGGGCGACGGCAAACCGGTCATGAATCTGGATTTGCTCAAGGAGATCGACGAGGCCATCGCCGGGCGTCGCTACCGGTTCGAGTGGGTCAAGGGGCACGTCGGGCATCCGCTCAACGAGGCCGCCGACGAGCGTGCGCGCGGGGCGGCCGAGGCGTTTCAGCGCGGCCGTCCGGCACCGGCCGGGCCGGGTTTTCGCGCGGGCGGAGCGGCGGCCGAGCCTGGTGTTAGCGGAGGGCGCGCTGCGACGGCTGCGGCATCCGTCGGTCAGCGCTCGCCGACGTTGACCGCGGACCGGGTGACGGAGCAGGCTTCGGCCTACGCACACGATGAGCTGTTCTCTTTCGACGATCTCGGTCACGACATCGGCGAGGATTTTCGCGACCTGACCGACCCACACGGCACGGGCGCGGTGCGCAGCGCGGGCGAGTTGCACCGGGTGACCCTGTCGCTCAGCGCCGAGGAGCACCGGCGCCTGGTGCAGCGGGCCGCTGCCCGCAACGTGACCGTCGAGGAGTACCTACGCGGTCTGATCTAGGGCGTGAGACCATGGAACATGATCGTTTCACCCTTTAATCCCACGCAATTGCACGTTTTCGAGACCGCACTCGGCGAACGCCGCCTCGAACTGACCGAGAAGTCCCAGCGTCTCGCCGACACCTTCGCCGGCGTGCAAAGCTCCCGTAGCGACGGCTCGGCCGATGGCGCCCACGACGCTGAGGCTTCCTCGCTGCGCACCGAATGGTCACGCATGTCGGGATTTCAGGGCGAGGCCGTCGAAGAGCTCGCGGCCATCGACCGGGCCCTGCAGCGCATCGTCGATG
Source organism: Cryobacterium sp. Hh7 (assembly GCF_004403155.1). Classification (NCBI taxonomy): domain Bacteria; kingdom Bacillati; phylum Actinomycetota; class Actinomycetes; order Micrococcales; family Microbacteriaceae; genus Cryobacterium; species Cryobacterium sp. Hh7. The sequence goes on from NZ_SOHG01000048.1 coordinate 117,154, forward strand.
GCAGCTACGGCAGGTGCGTGCGCGGCGGCGAGATTATCCCCGAGGGCCGGCTGCAGATCAAGCCCGCCGCCGACCTCTGCATCGCCTGCGCCGAGACGGCCGCGCAGCGACGACGCTAGCTGCACCCACTTTCACGCTACGCGGGAGTTGTGCAGCAGCAGATGCCGCGTCAACGCACGCCGATCAGCGAGCGCAGCCCGAACTCGGAGACGATCGGGATGCCGTAGTCGCGGGCCTTGCCGGTCTTTCCGGTGAACGACTCCGGGTTGGCGGCGACCAACAGCCGGGTGCGCATCGTGACCGCCGTGCCCAGCGACAGTCCGCGGGCAACCAGTTCTTTGCCCCAGTCGGCGCGGGCGCGGGCCATGTTACCGGTCAACACGACGATATCGCCGCGTTCCAGCAGTACTTCCTCGACGGAGGTGACCGGTTGACGCGGCGCCAAGGCGGGCGTAGCCAGCGCGGTCGCAACGACCTCAGGGGCAACATTGAGCATGCGGGCGACGGCGATCAGCTCGGCCGAATCGGCAATGCTCAGCGCGCCGCTCGACCACGCGACGCGCACGAGGTCTCCGAAGTAGCTGCGGTGCAGGGCGGCGCAGTCGGTCGGGCTGATCCCGCTGACTTCCGCCTGTATGCGCAACTCACGCGTGTCACGAGGCAGAAGCACGCGATCGAGCAGACACAGATCGAGCAGGGCGAGATAGTCGAGGTGCTCCTCCGGGCCGGTGTAGTCGGGCAGCTTCACGGTCACCCGGGCGAGAAAACTCGGCGTCGCCAGGACATCCGTGGGTGTCGGGTCGCGGTGCACCCAGGCCGGCGCAGTGCCCGTGGCTGCGCGCGGGAGGGCCGGCCAGACATTCAGCTCGGCCCGGTCGAGCGCGTCGGTCCACGGGGCAGCGCTCGGCGAACCGTGCAAATAGGCCGCCAGCAGGCTCGCACCGGCGACGGCCTGCACGAGTGCTCCAGGGCCGGGCTCGATCTCAATGTCGTAGGCCGCGCAGCAATCCACCAGCAGTCGTCCGGCACCCGGCAGGTAGCTGCGGGCCAGTTGCATGGTGCAGACAGCTTCGAGTCCGCGACCGGGGGCGTAGCCGATCTGGCCGAACTCGCTCATCAGAAAGCCGGTGACGAACTGGGCATTGTGGGTGACCAGCACTCGTCCGCTGAGCAGATCGACCAGGCGCGGAGCGATCTGGGCAAACGTCGGTGCGCGCAGCAGCTCGGCCGTGCTGACGCCATGGTTCGTCGCGCCCCCCACGTTGCTTTCCGGGTTGACGACAGTCTCCCACCGCGCAGTAATGTGACCACCCTCGTCGAGGTGCACCACGGCGACCTCGACGACCCGGTCCCGTTGGTACGGGAACAGTCCAGTGGTTTTCAAACTTATAACGGCGTATCCACGTTCGGGCATGGTCACACTCCACAATCTTGTGTTGTGAAGTTATCGACAAACCGCCGGCTGTGCGAATTCCCCTTCGGGGGCTTGACGCGTCGCCTGAACTACTGTTTTATGCGCAGTGGGTCTCGTCGCGTGGCCAAAAACTGCTCACGCGTTGGGTCTAACCCAGTACGGCCGAGGCTGAATGCTGCAGGCGCGAGCGGACGCTGCTCACGCGTCCGGCAGGCCAGGCGTGCGAGCAGCTTTCGGGCGCGCAATCACAAATTTGCAGCCACTACAGCGGCCTGGGCGACGGCGCCCGGGCTAGCGTGCCGGGGCGGCGGCCGCCTTCTTCGCCGAGTTCTTCGGCGGCAGCAGGGTATCGGCCTCTTCGAGGGACATGCCGTTCGTCTCGGGGACCTTGCGCAGCACGAACCAGAACGACATCCCGGCGAACAGGGCGTAGAGGCCGTAGGTGATCGGCAGTGAGGCATCCGCCATCGGGGGGAAGCTGACTGTGATCAGGAAGTTCGCGATCCACTGGGCCGCCGCGGCGAGCCCGAGTGCCTTGGCCCGAATCGAGTTCGGGAACATCTCCCCGAGCAACACCCAGACCACGGGACCCCAGGACGCGCCGAACGAGATCACGAACAGGTTGGCCGCAACGAGCGCGATCGGCGCCCACGCCCCCGGCAGGCTCAACTCGCCACCCACCGTCACCGACTGGCTGAACGCGATCGCCATGGTGGCGAGCGACACCGTCATGCCGATGGAACCGGTGAGCAGAATCGGTCGCCGTCCGATCCGGTCGACCAGGGCGATCGCGACCAGGGTGACCAGGATATTGGTCACCGAGGTGATCACCGAAATGGTCAGCGAGTTGGATTCTTCGAACCCGACGGCCTCCCACAGGGTGGTCGAATAGTAGAAAATCACGTTGATGCCGACGAACTGCTGGAACACCGACAGTATGATGCCGACCCAGACGATCGGCTTCAGCCCGAAGGTACTCCCCCGCAGCGAGCCCGATTTCTGGGATCGCGCGTCGACCTCGATCGACCGGCGCATGTCGCGAATCTCGCGATCGACGTCGCCGCTCGGCCAGAGCCGGGTGAAGACGGCGCGGGCATCCGCTTCTTTATCTTTCAGAATGAGAAAACGCGGGGATTCCGGCAGGATGAACGCGATTCCGCCGTAGACGATGGCCGGAACCGCGCCGGCCAGGAACATCCAGCGCCAGGCTTCGAGGCCGAACCAGAACTCGCTGCCGGCGCCGCCGGCGCTCTCGGCGAACAGGGCATCGGAGAGCAGAGCGGTGAAGATTCCGAGGGTGATCGCGAGCTGCTGCAGCGAGCCGAGGCGCCCACGCATCTGACGCGGCGAAATCTCGGCGATATAGGCCGGTGCGACAACGGATGCGAGACCAATACCGAGTCCGCCGACCACCCGCCAGATGATCAGGTCGACGACGCCGAAGGCGAAGCCGGAGCCGATCGAGCTGACCAGGAACACCACGCCGCCGACCACCATCATGGGGATGCGGCCGTAACGGTCGGCGAAGCGCCCGCCGAAGAACGCTCCGGCCGCGGCGCCGAGCAGCGCGCAGGCCACGGCGAACCCGGTCAGGGTGGCGTTCAGCCCGAATTCCTGCTGGACCGCGTTGACGGCCCCGTTGATGACCGAGGAGTCGAAGCCGAACAGAAACCCGCCGAGGGCACCGGCGATGGCCAGCGCGATGACCTTTCGGTTCGTGCTCGGAATGCCGCGGTCGGTCGTGGATGTCGTGCTGTCGGTCAAGTGCCGCCCCCTGAGTCAGGTGACCCGCGCTGTACGCGCGCGTCTGGTGCATCGATTGTGCAACCTGACTAGCCTACGTCGGGTGCCACTCGTTTCTGAAGTCCTGCCCTCAGCCTTCGCCGATGTCCGCGTTCCTCTGGTCGAGCTGGTCGAGACCGCGGTGCGCAGCACGCGATCCAGTCTTGACAGCGCGCCCGTTTCCGTTGGTCGAGTTTGTCGAGACCGCCATCGACCAGCGCAGACTGTTTGTGAAAACCGGCCATAGGGCCTGTCGAAGTGAGCGAGACTGTCGCAGACCCATCCGAACCGCGACCGGGGCGTCGCGCCCATCGCGGTGGCGCTCACTTCTCCCAGTGGGGTTTCTCGGCGGGGGTGGCGGCACGGTTTTGGCCGGCGGGGCGCCAGGTTTGGGTGGGGTCGAAGATGAGGGGGCCGCGCACCCAGGGCCTTCCGTGTCGCATGTCGATGTCCCAGCCGGACGTTTCGATGCTGGCATGCCCGGCGTTGCAGATGAGAACGGCGTTGTCGATGTCCGTGAGGCCGCCCTTACTCCAGGGAATAACGTGGTGAGCCTGCGTCAGGTGCGGCGGCACGGTGCAGCCGGGGATGACGCAGCCACCGTCACGGGCCGCTAATGCTCGGCGTTGGCTGTTGGTGAAGAATCGGTTGGTGGTGCCGAGGTGCAATACCTGACCCTGGTGGCCGAACAACACGGGCTGATACCCGCCGGCGCAGACGAGTTCGTCGACTTGTTTGACACTGAGGGGGCCGTCGATGCCGTCGATCCAGCCGGCGCCGCGCCCGGCGAGGAGGTCGTCGATGTGGATGTGCACCAGCACCGTTGGTGCCGCGCCGCCCATCGTCGGGGTTGCGGGTTGTCGGGCGGCGGCTTCGAATACGGCGCGGAGGATGCCAGCCTGCTTCTCACCAATCGAGCGGATGTCGCCGGGTTCCTGCGGGCAGGGACTGAGCACCTGGCCGTCGCTTGCTTCAGTCTGCTCGTCGCGGCCTGCGTTCTGGCCGTGCTGGCTGTCGGTCTGCTTGTCGGTCTGCTTGTCGGCTTCGCAGTGCTCTGCCGGTGTGTGGTTCTCGGCCTGGTCGCCACCGTCAGTGTCGGCGGCAGCTGCGAGGCCGTCGCTGTCGCTGCTGTCGCTGCTGTCCGTGCTCTCGCTGCTGTCGGTGCTCTCGTCGCTTTCGGTGCTGATGCCGTCCATGCTGTCGCTGCCATCGATGCTGGTCCTGTCCGTGTCGCCTTCAGCGGACGGTTCGCTCGCGCGGAACGCGACTGTGGCGCGCGGAGCAGCGCCGGGAACGGGGTTGGCGGCAGCCGAAGACAGG